>JBBQMW010000011.1:0-50288 GCA_038329265.1 Bacteroidales bacterium
TGAAAGAACGCTCGATGAACGAGCAGTTCCAGGCACGTTTTGAAGCAGGACTACAGAAAATAGCCGACAGTCTGACAAAGAAAGGTGGCGTAAAACAGGAAGATAAAGTCTATGAACGCATTGGCCGGATAAAACAAAAATACCCCTCCATACAAAGATATTTTGATATTAAAATTGAGGTAATCGAGGATGTTCAAATCAAAAGAAAAAAGAAGGGGGTAGAAGTAGCGAACGAAAAAAAGAAGATCGCAACTTCAATTAAATGGGCTATCAAAGAGGGTATTGACATAAACGCCCGAAGTGGAGTTTACTTCCTTCGCACTTCGCTGGAGGCTAATTCTGAGAATAATGTATGGATGTTCTATAATACGATAAGAGACATTGAGGCCACCTTTCGAGTGTTAAAATCTGATCTTGATTTGCGTCCCATCTACCATCAAAAAGATGAAAGCACGATGGCGCACCTGCACCTGGGTTTGCTTGCTTACTGGTTGGTAAATACCGTTCGGCATCAACTAAAGAAACAAGGCATTCATAGTGGTTGGCGGGAGATTGTCCGGACAATGAACACGCAAAAAGCTATTACAACTTTGGCGCAAAATAACAATGAAGAAGTAATCATGATACGTCGTTGCTCGGAACCCAACCAACAAGTACGTAAGCTTTATGATGCCTTAAAATATAAATACGCTCCATTCGTTAAACGAAAATCCGTAGTACACAAATCTCAACTCGACGATTGTCAATTCATTGAAAAACAATTATTTTTTTCAGATTAGCTGCAAAGTGGGTTAAGAATAAAGTATTGCAATTGGAGGCCAATAAATTAAATATTACAGTTGAGCAATTGACAAATACACTTTATAGAATCAAATTAACATCAGTCAACCTTGACAAATTTGCAATCATTCCGCATTTAATAGCTATTCAATCCTGTAAAAGTGCATGTCAGTAAAATCCATACAATTTTAAAGTAGATAAAACCTCGAAGTTATGCCAGGCATTTCGGTCGAAGTTGTTCCAGGTGAATGTTAAAGAAAAAGGCATGATTTCTATCTTATGCTCTGAAACTAAAAATCAGGAATATGGACGAAAAGCATTCGGCACAATTCAAAAACTTATCATTTTATGTTTTTTCTTCTTTCTAATGTGTATATAGGTCCTGGAGGAAGTGTCGGTTCAAAATAACAAGATTCAACTGTCGAAACCCTGAAGAAACCCAATGCCCCATTACTTATATTAGTTGGCGGCGATGCTGGCGAAGGAGTGTAAACGCCCCCGTCGTTCCTGAATTGACCAATCAGGGCTTTATAGTATTCATATACTTCTTTGGTAATGGAATGCATTTCAATTCTTACTTCCCAGTTTTCAAGTGGATAGGCATTCCTCCAGTATAAAATAGATTCACCTTTAAAAACATCGATGCCATGTACTTCAGGAGCTAAAAACTCATCGTCCAAAATTGCCCTCGACCAGACTGCATTTCCTGCATTGTTCGTGAGGAATAAATAGTAATCTTTTGTAGCCGGATTATCTTTAAACCAGATATAGGGTATTCTGAACTTACCTTTACCGATGGAGGGAGCATCTTTCAATTCGAATGTAACCGTATCTATTTTAGGGACCTGCTGAACAAAGCAAGATGATGTATATTCCTTATCATGCCAGTTAATTTTTAATGTATAGGTGTTTCCTGCTTTTATTTTAAGTGCATTTGACCGATAATAGCCGTTTTCTTTGGTTTTTTTATTGTATTCAATATTTATGTTTTTGTTCACGAAAATAAAGGTGTCTTCCGAATTTTCAATGACATTTACCTGCGCATCTATAACAGGTTCGAATTTTTCAATGTGATAGGAATCGTCCTTTCCATCCCATTCCTTGTAACCTTGAAATGATGCTTTGCTTAGGGCTAATCGGATGTAATGGATGGTATCAATGTTTAGAAGTTGAGCATCGACCACAAGTTTGGGCTCGTAATTCTTAAAATCTACGTCATAAGCTTCGGTACATGCGTAAATGGCCAACCCTAAAGTTATACATATGAATTTTACAGTACAGGACTTGTACTTTTTGATGAAACTATGAATTGTAAACAAACATCTATTTTTCATTTTATCGTTGTATATTAGAATTTTACGTTATACGCAATGGTTGGAATAATATTAAATAAATACATTTTTGCTACCGATGCTGAAGCAAAATACCAGGATTCTTGCTGTACAAAAAGTGAATATATATTTTTCCGATTATATACATTGTAAATCGAGAATGCCCATTGACTTTTAAAACGACGATAATTATTTTTAGGGCTCGTGTAAGTTGCTCCAAGATCAAGCCTGTGGTATGCAGGTAATGCGTAATTATTTTTCGCGCCATAGTCGAAAAAAGTTGCTCCATCAACATAAAATACCTGATTGGGCAATGTAATAAAACCACCTGATGAATACTTGAAAGTAGAAGAAAAGCTCCATTTTTTATTTGCTTCAATACTTCCTGTTAGCGAAATATTGTGACGGATATCATACCTGGGGGAATATTCGTACCCATTGTTAATGCCTGGAATTTTATATTTTGTTTTTGCATAAGTATATCCTGCCCAACCCGATAGTCTGCCTATTTTTTTTTCCAATAGAATTTCCGTCCCGTAGCTATATCCACTTCCACTTAGTATTTGTGTTTCTATGTGTTTATTCATTAATAAATCCGAATTATCTTTAAAGTCTATTATATTCCTCAATTTTTTATAATAGGTTTCAATACTTAAATCAAGTGTTTTCTTTTTGAATGATCTGTAATACCCCGCAACCAATTGGTCAGAAGATTGAGGCTTGATATACTTGTCGGGGGGCAGCCATGTATCGGTTGGTAAACCTACAGTTGAATTGCTTAATAAATGCAGGTTCTGTTTTGTGAAAGCGTAAGCAAGTTTAAAGGCATCATTTTCTCCAACTTTTTGCCGAATCGATAAACGTGGCTCAATACCTATAAAATTGTTAATTACTTCAAAATTTTTAAATTCCGTGCTATCGGCAACACGAGTACGATCTGCATTGTAAGTGTAAATTTTACCTGGTCCAAGGTTTGTAAACAACGACATACGAAGGCCATAGTTGATAGATAACTTATGATTTGGCTTGTACTCGTTTTCAAAGTACAAACAATTTTCAAAAGATTGTTTTTTATCTAGCATAAACTCTTTAACAACAGAACTTGTGTCTGATTGCGTAATTTTTCCAGGCCAAAATTCATGCGAAATGCTGTTTACACCCATCCTCAAAGTATTTTGCTGATTTAAGTAACAGCTGAAATCTGCTTTAATGCCTATTTCATTTATTTTAGATTTCCATAAAAAGTTGCGCACGTCATTGTAAATCGTGTACGAATAGTTGTATTCACTAAAATAAGTGGTAAGGTTCATGAACCATTTCCCTGAAAAAATATGATTCCACCGTAGTGTTGAAGTAAAGTTCCCCCATGAAGTTTCATTCGATTTGTTGAGTATTACACAATAAAATTTGTCATAACCTGAGTAGGTGCTAAAATAAAGATGGTTTTTAGAATCAATTGTGAAATTTGCTTTTGCATTTAAATCATAAAACCATATTTTGTTATTATTGTTGAACGTGCTATGTTTGATTTTGTCCAGCATGTTTAATGCCGAACCCGGATAAGCGTACCGGCCTGAAACAATGAACGAAGACTTTTCTTTCTGGATGGGGCCTTCTAAGGTTAATCTTGAAGCAATAAGTCCAATTCCTGCGGTTAATTGCATCTTTTTATTATTTCCTTCGCGCATCGTCAGGTCAACGACCGATGATAATCTCCCTCCATATCTTGCCGGAAAACAACCCTTATAAATATCCACGCTTTTTAAAGCATCAGCATTAAAGGCTGAAAAAAAGCCCAATGAATGTGCCGGGTTATATACAGGAGCTTCATCAAGCAAATAAAGGTTTTGATCATAATTTCCACCGCGAACATACAAATTTGTAGCCCCTTCATTGGCCGATTGTATCCCAGGCATCAGTTGAAGGGTCCTAAGGACATCGGGTTCTCCGGTAACGGTGGGGACAGACTTTATTCTTTCAATTGAAACACTGTTTAAGCTAACCTGATTTCTTTCTGTAATTCCCTGCTTGCCTGTAACGACCACTTCATCAAATTGTAATGATTGGGGAACTAAATTACAATTCAACTGAACCGAATTATTCAGTTTAATTGTAACAGTTTTTGTAATGTACCCAATGTAGGAAAAGGCAATGGTATAATTTCCTTCAGGTAGATTAAGTGAGTAATATCCATAATTATTGGTGGAAATGCCTTGCCGGGTTTCAACAATTGTTACATTGGCTGAAATCAACGTTTCACCTGTCAGTGAATCGTTGACATACCCATTCAAATTAAAATTTTTGGCACATAAACCTCTATTGAAAATTAAAAATACTATTGCAGTAAGAACTAAAAGCTGTATAAGTTTCATAATATGAAGATGCGTTTTAAGTTTGGCTTGTTAAAACTAACTTTAAAAAACTAGTATTTATTTAATTTGAAGAATCCCAAATTTATTGATACTTTGTTTTTAGTCTTGGAATTTTAATTCTTCGATTAAAAGATTTTCAATTTCTTCAATAGAGCTTGAATTATAAACTAATCTGTTGTTAATTATTATTGTTGGCGTACCATAAATACCTGCACTATTAATTAAATACATATTCTTTTCAATTTTGGTTTCATTCATCTTATTACTATAATCAGATACAAAAGTATTGATATTTAATTTAAGTTTTTTTGCAATTGTATATAGTTCTAATGAATCTGTATTATGATTAAGTGCAAAAAGTGTATCATGCATTTCCCAGAACTTATTTTGAAAACCTGCACATTCAGCAGCCTTTGCAGAATTTGAAACGTACGATCCGTAATTAGTAAAACCAAAATTCACCTTGTCTTTATACTTTTGATACATTTTATTAAAAACAGGACTGAATTCTTTGCACATACCACAATCAAAATCAGAAATTTCAATAAAAGTCACTTTTGAGTTTTTATTACCTCTGTAGTGTACCATAAGTTCATCTAGCTTAATAATGGGAGAACGAGGTGGTGTAAGAAATTTTTTAATTGTATGTAGTTTTTTTAGTGAATCTTCAAGTTGTTTTTTGAGATACTCTTTATAACCCTTTTTAAGTATTTCTTGTCCCTTTGGGCTTTCCGTAGGATAAAACACCAAATTATCTCTAAATTCAGGTATCGATTTTTCCCTGCCAATTTGTTTCGAATAGTTAATTAAATTTTGGGTCGTAATTTTATTATCATATACTTCATTTAAGAGTTCATCAACTGTTATTTTCTTTTTTGAAGCTTCAATAGCAAGTACCTTACTATTTATGGTACTTTCCATGGCTATTCTGCGCAATGCATAAATTTGGCTTAATTTGTCAAATAATTCTTGTTGTAAGGTATTGTCAATTTCTTCATATGTTATTTCGAGTGAATCAATTGTAGAAATTATATTATTACTTACACTAATTTTTTCTCTATTATTTGTACACGAAAACACAATAGCTATTACAGCTAGAAAAAGTATAATTTTCTTCATTTGATTTATGTTTATTTTTAGAAGGATACTACAATTGTTTTAAAATGTAGTATCCTTCAGTAAAACTTATCTAAGTATAATGCTGCTTATGTAAAATTTAGTGTTAGCACCTCCTTCAATCATCCCGGCTGAATTGAAATTGCCATAGCTTATGTAACGATTGGCATTATTATTATCTTCGTCATCACTATAAATCCATCCTTTATATGATGTACGAGAATTTGTGCCTAAAACGCCATATTCTTGTAAATTTGGTATAACAGGCCAATCCCAAGTTGTTGCAGTTGAACTTGCCATATATGAATAAAAATATAACCCTGTATTAACACCAAATGTACATAATCCATATGATGAAATCGCTGAACCATTCAGAGTTGTAATGTTATTGTTGCTTCCATCTTCGTTATCTAGTAATCTGTAAAATCCATTAGTCGGTGTACTTGATCCCAAAGAAAGAACACTATAGCTGTCTTGTTTATTATTAAACAAATAATCGCCTGAGACTACACAAAATTGTAAATAGACATCTTTTGCAGTGTTATTGGATATACGACTAAAACCACAGTCCCCAGAAATTGAAGTGGAACAATTATTATCTTCGCTATCCATTTTTATTATAAGCGTTGGATAAGTTCCACAAGCATAACTATAATTAAAAACACCAAATAGATTTGTACCAGATTTAAGATGCGATGTTTGTTTTGATATGCTTGCTTCATTATTTGCTATATATTCAGCAAGTAGTTCAGGGCTTAATGTAGTTTCAATTTTATTGCAACCCTCTTGATATACAGTTTCAATTTTCACATCGCCATCTTTATAACTTGTTTCAATTTTTGAAATTTGTTCTGTTTGGCTTTGAGGTTCCATGTCTTTATCTTTGCTACAAAATGTAAATAGGAAAGAAGAAAGGATAACTAGAATAAATTTTGTTTTCATTTTTTATAAATATTAGGTATTAAATAATTATACATAAAGTATATTGATAAAATCCTCAACGTTTTGATTCTGTAAATTATTAACCTTAATAGCGAGGAAACTACGAGTCTTTTAAGAATAATTTACTGCCATTTACGACGAGGGCAAAATCGAAATAATCCGTTAGTAGAATTGTCTGATCATGTTGTGGCTTCTATGATGAAATATTTCTTTTTAAACCAGAATGCCACATTCACCAAGGTGGTTCCGCTCGACATGCTATTCCAGAATTCTGCTACACCATGGCTTAACCATCCAGCAAACACACCAATAAACATGGACAGAAATATCCAAAGAGTGAGGTAGTGGTCGAGAAATTTTAAACGTTTTTTCATTTTCTTAACTTGTCAATTCGACAATTCAATTTTTCAATTGTCGAATCGTCTAATTGGTATTCTGTTTCTTCAACTTCCTTTGCCGAAATCTTGAACTTATGAATGAAGTCAGCTTTACTTTTTGCATTACGAGCTTCCCGAGCATTTGCTCCAATCGATGTCCCAGACTCGAAAAGCTGGTTGGAGAGTGCAAATTTCCTTTAACCATCAAGTTCATCACAAAAATCAATAACTTTTAAAGCAAACTCAAAGGTTAAATTGATTATCACATTTTCTTTAAATTCATCATTCATAGCTTAATTTTAAAAGGTTATCGAATTAATTGACACATTCTTTTTAATTGTCAAATCGTCGAATTGTCAAATTGTCGAATCGTCACATTACCGAATAGACTCATTGTAAAACTTCCAGAAACCGTCTTTAATCTCGTCTCGAACACGGATAAATTCGCTCCAAATGAATTCATCGGTTCCCGTTGCGTGTGATGGATCATCAAAACCAATGTGTAAACGGTGTTTGACTTTGCCGATAAATGCCGGACACGCTTCATTTGCCCCGCCGCAAACGGTGATCACGTAATCCCACTCTTCACCGAGGTATTTATCAACCAAGTCGGAAGTGTGGTGACTGATGTCAATGCCAGCCTCTTTCATGGCAGCAACTGCTTTTTGATTGAGCTTTCCGGAGGCTTCGGTTCCGGCTGAACAAACGGTGATCGTCGAATCGAACGACTGTAAAAAACCATGTGCCATCTGGCTGCGGCAACTGTTGCCGGTACAAAGGATTAAGACTTTCATATTCTAATTTGAAAATGTGACAATTTGATAATTCGATAATTCGATAATGAGATCATGCAATGTGCTTTTTACAATTGTCGAATTGAATAATTTGCTAATTGGTCAATTATAAGCAGGTGAAATCGTCAGGTAACTGAATTTCTTCCAGAAACCCGGATAAAAGATTTTTCATGTCTTTCACTTTTGAGCTGTCCAAACAATATTTCATTTTCACTCCCTCGATATGCCCTTTTATTAATCCGGCATCTTTCAGCTCTTTCAAATGTTGATTGACTGTGGTGCGGCTAAGTGGCAGCTCGTCAGAAATATCACCTGAGATACAATTTTTTGTCTCGGCCAGAAATTTCAGGATTTGCAGGCGAGCAGGGTGGGCGAGGGCTTTAAAAAGATTTGCTTTTTCCTGAAGTATTTCATCGAAAAGTTCAGTTTTGGAGACGACCATGATTTTGAATTTTAAATATGACGTAAATATACGTCTAATTTAAATATAACGTATTCATACGTCATTAAATTTTAATTAAAATTTGGAAAAGAAATTAGATTTCAGTTGAAAACTAACAGTATTAACTTAGGTTACCATTCTCTTTTATTATCTTCGCTGTATGAACGCAAAACCAAAACCCATATTTGAAAAGCGCATTTTCTGGGATGTAAACTTTGAGCAAATTGATTATGATGCCAAAGCCAATTTCGTTATTGAGCGGGTTTTTGAGCGTGGCGATGTGGAAGATATTCGTCAGTGCCGCAGATATTACAACGATGAAAAAGTGACCGAAGCCTTGCTAAAGGCGAAATATTTGCCATTACATACCATTCATTTTGCCAGTGCGGTAATTGATAAACCCATAAACGAATTCAGATGCTACATACTGAAACAGTTGAATCAGGAACTTTTTCCTTATTGAAGGAGTTGATGGAGTTGCCATCACTTCAACAATTTTCATTGGTTGGAGGGACCGCTTTGTCGCTTCGCTATGGGCATCGAAGTTCAATTAATCTGGATTTGTTTTATCATGAAAGATATCCTAACTCCTTAAGATGAAACCCTGATGAAAAAGCTAAAGATATTGATTGCTGAAGATGATGAGCCTTCTGAAAAGTTAATTACAATCGGAGTTGATAAATTTAGCAGCGAAATTATCATTGCTAAAACTGGAACTGAAGCGGTGGAAACCTGTCGCCTGAATCCGGATATTGATTTGGTTTTGATGGATATTCAGATGCCTGAATTGAATGGCTATGAAGCCACTAAGCAAATTCGGGAATTCAACAAAGCCGTAATCATCATTGCACAAACGGCTTATGCGATGGAAGACGACAAAGAAAAATCGATTGCAGCCGGTTGCACTGATTATATTTCAAAACCGATCAGGAGAGTAGAACTGTTGAACCTGCTGAATAAATACTTTTAAACAGATACTTTTGTGGTCAAATAAATTCGGAGCCTGTCAACCGGAAAATAGGCATTTACCAAACCCATCAGCGAACTGATGATAAAGAGCAGAATCAGGATTTTAATCGTATCGTAAATGAAAAAATTGACCGATGCACCAAGATGAGAATCAGCATTTAATCTGACCAGACCATAGGTTAGGTAATCAACCGTGGCTGAAGAAAATAATACAGCACGAATAGAGCAGGAAGTGCTACTGCAACAGCGGCAATGAGTTTTGTTTTTTTTCTTTTCTCCATGTTTTTATACTAAACATCGTTCGAAAATTACCGAACATTCAAATCAAATTTTTTAAAAGAATACCCTGATCATGTAATAGATACCTACTGCAATAAATAGCACAGCAATCACACGGCGGAACCAGATTTCAAAATTCCTCATCTTGTTATAAGCTCCGCCGATTGAACCCACAGAAAAAGCCAGTATCCATGCAAAAATGATCACCGGAATACCGGTAGCTATTGCAAAAACGAAGGGAAGGTAAAGCCCGGATGCGCTTGCAACTGTCATTGGTACAAGCATTCCAAAATAAAGCACTCCGCTGTATGGACAAAATGCCAGTGCGAAAACCATTCCTAACAAGATGGCATCGAAATATCCCCATTTTGTTTTAGATTCCATTTTCGAAGTCAGTCCGCTAAGTCCGGGAAATTTAATCGGAATTACATCGAGCATCAGTAAGCCGATTATAATCAGTAACGGACCGATGATTTTTTCGCCGTAAAGCTGAAAGAATCCTGAAAATTTGAATTGATCGGCTCCCAGGTAGATGATTATTGCCAAAAGAGTATATGAAATGGCTCTTCCGAGTGTATATAGCAGACCATTCAGGAAAACGCGGTTGCGGTTTTCGATGTCCTTGCTGATAAAACCCACCGCCGTAATGTTAGTGGCCAGCGGACAAGGACTTATGGCTGTCATTAGACCCAGCACAAAAGCCGATAGCCAGGGCATTGTGCTGTTTTCCAGAAGATTGGTTAGAAAATCCATCGATTAAAGTTCAAGCAGTTTATCGACTTTTTCTTTGATTATTTTTTTGAATTTAGCAGGATTGGTACGGGCATACATAAATCCTTCGTTGGTGATGTTTATTTTCTGATCGCCTTTAACCAGTAATAAAGTCTGACCCGAAACCTGTAATTTATCGGCAATTGGTTTGGTTGTTGCATCTTCAAGATTTAAAGTTTTAAAAGTTACCTGAGTTCCGTAAAGGCTTTCCAGATCAGCTTTTGCTTCAGACTCTACCGTTTTACAGGTGACACAGCGAGATGTGTTGTGAAAATAAAAGGCTTCCACTTTGTTTGTACTGGAAGCGGCTGTTTCCTTTTTTGCTGTTTGGGCGTTGACTGAAAAGCTACTCACAATCAGCATCAGGATAAAACTTAAACAAAAAATATTTCTCATATCGTCTGATTTTATTGGGTTAATACATTTTTTATTTCTTCCAATGAGGGAACTCGTCCTTTAATTACTACTTTTTCATCAACTACCATTGCTGGCGTGGTCATTATCCCGTATTTCATAATCTGGTAAATGTCTTCCACTTTGGTAACTGTAGCATCAATTCCGTTTTGTTCCACCACTTCGCGGGTCATTTTTTCGAGTGTTTTACATTTGGGGCAACCGGTGCCTAAAATTTTGATTTCCATGGCTTTTTGTTTTAACAATGTGTGATTGGTGCTTCAACATCCATTCTCAGAAATTTCCGGAATAAATCCTGAGCTTCTTTCCAGTTTTCGCAGTTCAGGCAATATTTAATTCGCGGTGCTTCGATTTCACCCTGAATCAGTCCGGCATCTTTCAATTCTTTCAGGTGCTGTGAAAGGGTTGACTTCACAATCGGCAGTTCTTCGGTTAAATCGCCGCTGTAGCAGCACGATTGTTTCGACAGCAATTCAAGCACATACATTCGGATCGGATGACCCATCGCCTTGGCATAACGGGCAGCCCTTTCCTGTTCTTCTGTAATTACTTTTCGGATCATTGTTCGTAGTTCGTTAAATTACGAACAAAGGTATAAGTTGTTTTGTTTTATCAACGTGCTGATACGAATTATCAGAAAATAAAAAGCTCAACCAATTCAATTGAACTGGCTGAGCTTTAATATGTCCTGATCTTCAGGATAAATAATTTATTTAGTTGATATAAATTAAAGTAATGAGTTCATTATTGTTTTGGAGTAACATTTCCTTTAATGGTCAAAACCAATGGTGAATTTACTGCATTTGAATTTACTGTGATTGATTTTGAAAACGTTCCGATATTATTGGTGTTGTAAGTTACCTTAATCGTACCCTTTTCTCCGGGTGCAACTGGAGTTCTTGTCCATTCCGGAACTGTACAGCCACATGAAGCTTTTACATCGTTCAGAATAAGTGGCGCTTTCCCTTTGTTGGTAAATACAAATTCACAGCTACCGTCGGCACCCTGAACAACTGTTCCATAATCATGTGCTTTCGATGCAAAAATAATTGAATCCTGCGGTGCCGTAGCCGGACTTGCAGGTTTGTCCTGAGCTTGAATGGTTAATGTTACCAGGAACATCATGACCATAAATACAATTGATTTTTTCAATTTTTGGTAGTTTTTAAAATTAATTTATTGAATATTTATTTGATTAACAGCTGTTTTCGAGAAATGTTTTAATCTGGATTGTCTTATTTGATCTTTGCAATACAAATGGTAATCAAACGTATCAAGAAAAGTGCAATATTAAAAGAATGAAGCAAGTATTTAATCATTCATTTGTAAATATTAACAAAAAGCAGAATATTCAAAGTGCATAGAAAAAAGGCTCAAACCTTAATTTTGGTTGAGCCTTTCTTCTGAATTATACAGAATATCTGATTTTATTGAACGGACTGGATTTAATCAGCTTTGATGAATTTGCGATCAGCAATCACTTGTTTCCCGTTGGTGATCCGGATAAAATATATTCCGGCTTTCAGTTGTTTCAAATTAACTGCAGTATGATCAAGTCCGTTAGCTTTTAATTGTTGAGAATAAGCGCGCTGCCCGGCTAAATTCATAATTTCAATGAATAAATTTCCGCTAACCGGTTTTCCAAAGTTAATATTTAACTGTTCTTTTGCCGGATTTGGGAATATATTCAGAATTGATTTGTTGATAATTTCAGTTCCTGTTACACTTTTCATAACAACAATCTGCTGTGAAGTTTCTGAAACATTCGAACCACTTACTGCTTTCAGAGTTACGTCAAATACTCCATCCGTCTGGAAATCAACATTTATTTCAGCGCCTTTCAGGTTTAAGCCGTTGCCGATCGACCATTCATAATCAACTCCTTCTTTTGGATCGGTAACTGCGAAATTACTGAGTCCGTTTAAAGTAGAAGCTTTAAACATAGGTTTTGAAAGCATGGTAAACGAAGTCGATTTCTGGCAGACGCCTTCTATGCTCACCTGAACGGTATACGATTTATCAGGACAAAGTTCCTTAGCTGTATTTCCTTTCTGGCCGTTGCTCCACAGGTAAGTTACATTTGTCATTTCATTGTCTCCATTCATGAGTTTCACTACTGCCGATCCGTTGCACGTATTGTCAATTGGGTCGAACAAAGTCAGGCTAATAGCTCCTTTACAAGTTGTTACAGGTGGCATAAGCACTGTTTGCTTTATTGTTCTGGTAATAGTGCAGCCTGAAACTGTAACTATTGCACAGCTAACTTCAAATGTTCCGGTTTTCACGAATTTATGTTCCGGATCCTTTGTTGTTGCTCCTGTTGTACCATCACCAAAATTCCATTTACATGCTTTGATCTCAGCAATTGTAAGACCGACAATTGTAAATTTGAAAGTATTTGGCGTTGCTTCTACCGATTTTGCCACGATATCAAAGTTGCAATTCGGAGTAATTACGATTTCCTTTATGGTTAGTATTTTTATTTCTGCTCCTTCTATGCAATTGGTGATCTTATTGACCATTTTTTCGTAAGTAAATTCAACATACATTCCATCTTTCAGAATAAATCCAGCTGGCAGATTGGTTGGAATGAATGCTACATTATCGCTGGTAATTACAAACTCACAACCAGCAGTGGTCAGCTTTTTAATTTTTCCTCGGCCTGCAAACGAAGGATTAGTTTCTCCATCAAATTTTCCCTTTGTTTCGCCGTAACATACTTTTCCGGCTGCATCAATAACTTTTAAATTGATGACCCAGTTGCCGCTTTTTTTGAAGGTATAAACCGGCGAAATTTCATTTGAACTTCCGCCATCACCAAAATACCAGTAGAATTTTGAAGCGGCCGGTTTTTGCTCGGTACTGAATGTATAGGTACCAGGTTTATCATTTTTAGCAAAGCTGATTGGGGTTTTACATGGAATAACCGTTATTATTTCTGAAATTTTATGAATCTTAACAGGGGTTCCGCAATCAGAAGTTTTGTCTTTTAATACTTCATAAGCAAATTCAACATATTTTCCTTCTGCTAAAGTATAGTTCATTCCCCATTCGAGCGGAACAAGAGTTTTATTCTCAAGGGCGAGAACAAGTCCGCAGTCTGCTGAGCTACTTTTAATAACCTTGCCTTTTGCATATACAATTACCGAAATTGGAGGTGCTGTGGTTTCACCATCAAAATTTGCTTTTAATTCTCCGTAACATACTTTCCCTGAAGCAGGGTCATATACTTTGAGGTTAATCAGATACGAATCAGTTGTTTTGAATGAATGATCAGGATTTATCATGTCTGATTTAGCACCATCGCCAAAAGTCCATATGAATTTTGATGTTGTTGCCTGATTTTCAGTTTTAAACGAGTAACTAACAGGTACTGTATTTTTCTTTTCAATTAGAATCGGAATTTTACAAGTATTAACTACTTGTATTTCTGCTATTCTATTGATTTTAGCATATATTCCGGCTGGGCAACCGGATGGCTTGTCTTGAAATAATTCATAAGAGAGTTCGACATATTGTCCATCTCTAAATTCAAAAGCCGGAACCACTTCTTTTGGAACAATTACAGATCCGTTGTCAAGTGTGATTTGCAAACTACATGCGTCATTGGTCGCCAGTTTTTTAACTTTTCCTTTTCCTGAAAGGATTATTGGTGTTGGTGTTCCAGCTTCATAGTTAAACGCTAATCTTCCAATACAATCCTGATCGTTTTTGGAAACTTTTACATAAACCACGTAAGAACCGTTGGCTTTAAATGATTTAGTAGGATTCGAATTATCAGAAACCTGACCATCACTGAAATTCCAATTATAATTTGATCCATCAGTCATAGGATCGGTTTTAAATGAGTAAGTAACCGGATTTGTTTTATTGGCAACAAAGCTGATTTTTACTTCACATACGCTGAGTGTTCCGGGTGTTTGGCCGAATAAACCCGTAATAGCTAAAAAAAGCAACAAAAAGGTAAAAATGTTTTTCATAACGGCGAATTTATTATTGGTTTGGTGATTATATATTATGTTTTTTAATGCAATAATTCGATTACGCAACAGTGCGATAATAGTTTGTAAACTATTGTTTATTTGATATATACATCATTTATTTTAATTCAAACTATTGGTTTTTTGTTATTGACTTTTCTTATTTACAATAATCATGCCTTGAGGAAAAAGCTATCCGAGAAATGGCTTTATCAACCAATAAAACTTATCTAATATTAGGATCCCGCGATAGTTGTTTTGGCATTTCAAAATATTGCGTTAAAAGCTGAAAATGAATAGTATATGAAATTAAAATAAACATTAGTCGACTGTTATTGTTAAAAAAAATTCGATGTTGAATTATTCATTCATGAAAAAATGAAGGCGAAAATTCTGATTTGTTTAAATAATTTCATCCTCGTTGTTCTTTAAATAGGGTTTCAAAATTTCTTTGTGTGTGTTTTCGCACAGTATTTAAATACATATGATGGAAATAAACAATTTCTCCGGATTTGTCTTACAGAACAAGCATTAATTTGCCATAAGCTGTTGAATTGTTGCAAACGAAATGAAAAATAAAAAGCAATTTGATGGGTAAAATATTTAGAATATCTTTGGCAAAACATGACCATTTAAACCAAAATCAAAAATCTACAACCAATGAAAGGTCTTAGGAATACAGTTCATATTTTATGCTTTCTACTCATAACTCAATGTGTTTATAGTCAGAACATTTCGCAATGGCGCGGTCCAAATCGCGATGGAATATATCCTGAGACGAACTTGCTGAAATCGTGGCCCGTATCAGGTCCGAAATTGCTCTGGACTTCCGAAGAAATAGGTATTGGATATAGTGCGCCTGTTGTTGCCGGAAACAAACTTTACATCAATGGCGAAATCAATCAGGTTGCGCATATATTTGCATTCGATATCAATGGAAAACTGATTTGGAAATCGCCCAACGGACCTGAATTTTTTGGTGAAGGTTATTCTGCGAACTTTCCCGGAGCCCGTTCTGTTCCAGCGGTTTATAATGACTTGGTTTATGTTTGCTCCGGTCTTGGCCGTATTGCCTGTTTCGATGCCGAATCAGGAAAGGAAAAATGGGCCATGAGTATGGTTACCGATTTAGGTGGGAAACTCAATATGTTCGGGTATTCCGAATCGCTGGTGGTTGATGAAACGAAAGTGTATTGCTATCCGGGAGGCAGCGAATCGAATGTTGTGGCGCTCGACCGTTTCAGCGGAAAAACCGTTTGGACATCAAAAGCACTTGGCGACCCGGTTTCGTTTTGTTCGCCTATTATCGTCAATCTTCCGCAGCGAAATGTGTTGGTGACCTCGTCGCGTGAGTATTTGTTGGGTTTGGATACGAAAACCGGCGAATTGTTGTGGTCGCATAAAGAAGATTCGGTGAAACTGGAAGGTGAACATTGCAACACGCCTGTTTATTCTGATGGATTTATATACAGCGTTTCGGGCGACGAAAACGGAAACGGTGCCTATCAGATTCAATTGTCACCCGACGGAAAAAGCATCAAGGAGGTGTGGAGAAACGGAAAAGTCCGTAATTCATTGGGCGGGTTGGTGAAAATTGGTGACCGCATTTATACCACCTCGGATGATAAAAAGCTCAAAGTTTTGGATGCCCGGACCGGACAAATCGTTGAAGTGCTTGGCGGTATGAAAGGCAACCTGATCGCAGCTGATAATCTATTGTTTTGTTATACCGATAATGGCTACGTAAACTTGATTTCGGAAATCGGTACGAAACTCGAAGTGGTTAGTAAATTAAAAATCACGAAAGGCGAAAAAGAACATTTTGCCCATCCGGTTATTGCCAATGGTGTGTTGTACATCAGGCATGGAAATGCGCTGATGGCCTATCAGATAAAGTAGATTAACGTTATGAAAATGACACTTTCAATGGAATGAATAACATCAGCATCATGGTTTTATCTTTTCCCACAAACCCAATAATTTTTCCTGATAAATACTTTTGATCTGATCTTCGTTTTCGCCGATCGGTTTTGATGGGATAAGGTTCATCACATCGCTAGGACACATTCCGGAGCGATACATTGCGTTTAATGCTGCATTCAGGGTTTCGTAGATGCTTTCGCGGCACTCGGCATCGCTCAAACCCAAACTGGGTGCCTATATTTTCCAGTTCATTCCATTGGAACCAGAAATAAGTTGGTAACATGCTTGAAATAATTGCGTATCCTTCCAGTTTTTCTTCAGCAGTTTCGAACGTATGCCCCAATAAATTCAGCATTTCCAAAATATACCATTTCTGAATTTCCGACATTCCGGAAGCAAAACTTACCGGATTGTATCCGTGATTAATGATTGAAGTTGCATTTGGAATCAGCCGTACAATCTGATTGATTGGTAATACAGTAGCCATTCTTTGGATGGTAATTTTGGGTGCCAGCGAAATGAAGATTGTATATGCCGACACATCTTCCTTAATTTTCTCCAGGGTTTCCATAATTACCGGTGGATGGAGTGCCAGGAAAACAATATCTTTTCTTGCAGCACCGGATACATCACCGAGAATTTGGATAAACGGAAATTCCAACTTCAGTGCGTTTAGTGTTTCATGATTGGTATCGAAAACACTGATCGATTCAAAAATTGTTTTTTTATTGACAAAAGCTTTCAGAAAAATCCGGGTAATCCGGCCTCCACCTATAAACCCTAATGATTTTGTTTTCATAATACTGATTTTTGGTCATTTAAATATAGCAAATTATTAACTCAGGTAAAAATATATTTGACATATATTGAGCAGAAATAAACTGTTGTATGGTATGAAGGAACACTATTTACCAACGACATCAGTGGTCAAAGTGGATGAAAACTCAGGGAATGGCTTATTCAAAATTCTATTGGCAGGATGGATACGGCATATTTTCGGTAAATCCAACACAAGTCAGTATAGTTGTTGATTACATTAAAATCAGGAAGAGCACCATAAAACTGTATCGTTTCAGGATGAACTCTGGGCTTTTCTCAAAAAATACAATGTTGAATACGATGAACGCTATATTTGGAAATAGGATTGTGCCCTTTCATGGCTTTGATTTACACGTTTCTATATCACAAGGCGTTGCCCTATGCTGGTGCTAATGCTCTTTCAGAGCAAAAAGCCATTTAATTTGAAAGGTTTACATTTTAATTGCTGGTCTATACTCTGAAAGAGCAAGATCAGTATCATAGTGCAGTGCCCAAAGTGTAATTATCCAATTATAAACAAGCACTGAAAGGCGCAATAAAAGAAAAAAGCTTGCTGACTCAAATCCGCAAGCTTTCCTTTTTCCTTTTTTCTCTTTCCCTTTTTCCCCTTTTCTCTTTCCTGATGTCTAATTAAGTTTTCCTCTTTTTAAACGATACCTCGTTGTTTTTTTATGGTCTCCCAGGCTTCGTTAACCTTTTGGAATTTTTCGTGGGCAGCTTTTTGTACATCTTCTCCCAGATAATGAACTTTGTCGGGATGATATTTAATAGCCATTTTGCGGTATGCTTTTTTCAAATCTTCATCAGTTGCTGTCAGTTCCGTTTCCAGAATTTTATACGCAGCATCGGTATTGGCTATAAACATAGCTTCAATCGACTGGTAATCTTTTTCGCTGATTCCCATTTGTTGGGCAATGTGACTAATCAGTTGATGTTCGGTTTCGTGAATTTGCCCATCAGCATCGGCAATTCCGAAGAGAAAATGCACCAATTGCAGACGCGAAGGGTGATCCATATTCTTTCGGATTTGCTGACATACTTCAGTAACCGGGATATTCTGATTCAATAAATCGCGTAAAATTTTTATCGCTTCGCCTGCAGCTGCCTGTCCAAATGAGCGGACAAAAAACTGTTTGGTATAATCCAACTCCGATTTCAGAATTTTTCCGTCGGCTTTCATCACTGCTGCTACCAGTATCAGCAAACTCATAATATAACCACCTTGAGTGGTTTGTTTTGGCTGGTATGCACTGCCGACCAACCGAGATTGTTCAGTCCCATCGAACATCGAACCGACTACAAAACCTAAAATTCCTCCAATAGGTCCAAAGAGTGCCCATCCCAAACCACCTGTAATCCATTTTCCTATTTTAGCCATTTGTTCTTATTTTTTTATCAATATCTATTATTTGCGGAATCATTAGTTCATTTTCGTTGTTGTTGATTACAAAATCAGCCAAATTCATTCGTTGCCTGTCGGTCCATTGATTTTGTATTCTTTGCCTGACCATTTCGGGCGTTGTTCCATCGCGTTTTGTAACACGTTGTATCCGTTCTTCTTCATCGGTTACTACGGTAATGGTTTTGTCCATCATTTTATAGAATCCGCTTTCGAATAAAATAGCAGCTTCATGCAAAATGTAAGGCGATTCCTGCGTTTCACACCATTCGTCGAATGCATTTTTTACGACAGGGTGGACAATTTCGTTCAATTGAGCAAGCAAAGATGGATTGTTAAAAACAATTGAAGCGAGAAGTTTTCGGTTGAGCGTATGATCGGGCAGGTAAACTGTCGCTCCAAACAATTTATTGAGCTGAATCCGAATCTCATCATCCGAATTCATAATTTGCCGAGCTACGTTGTCTGCCTCAAAAACCGGAATACCCAATGTCCTGAAAATTTTGCAAGCTGTACTTTTTCCGCTGCCAATTCCCCCGGTGATGCCTACTTTTATCATTTGCTAGTTTTCTATCAGGTATTCAATCTCTTCCGGAGTTATTTTTAGGGAATAAAGGAAGGCCGGAGTTGTTTCAGTTGTTATTCTGAGGCGTTGTTTGCCTTCCAGTATGTCGTTATACGAAACAGTCAGTTTAAAATCTTCAGGATGAATCTGCGAGAATCGGCTAAGCCCAACCTGAAAGGAAACTTTTACTTTAGCAGGGAACAATTTAATATTTATACCTTCCGGTTGATTTACTAACAGGACCTGAACTGATTGACCGGCCTCGGTATATTCTTCGATCGGAATCGTAATTTGTATGTTTTGACGTTCAAAGTAGATTTCATTCATGCGACGGATTTTTGCCTGAGTGGTAATGGGTTGATCCGCATTAATAATCCGAAGTGTTTCGGTGTAAACAGCCTGTAGCGAATCTAAAGTCGACTGAGCCCCGTTAATAGTTATTGAGTCGGGTTTGATTTCTATTTCGCCCGAAATCTGGAATTGCTTTTTTAAATCGAGCTTGATGACCGGTTTGACTTTGACCCGTTTATTACCCATTTGATCGAATTTGAAAAACAAGGTATCGGGACTCATTCGCACAATGTCCAGTTCGTTCGATAGTTGGTAGGACAATTCGCTGAAAAACTGCCGCGCCGGAAAGGCGAAATTGCTTTTTTTACTTTCCTGCATCATGTTTTCGGTCATCTTGTTCACATTAAATTCGAGAGGCATAAACAAAAAACTAAGTTTATGGCGCAGAATGGTGAACCCGTGTGATTTAATTCTTAGATTGAATTGTTCGGCTGGTTTGCTGGCAATGGTTTTATTGTTCGGAAAATTCACGTAGGTGACCGGAGTGATAATATCTACCGTATACGTTTTACTGAGGGCGTTCAGAAACCAAAAGCCTGTGGCAATAAATACGCAAACCAGATAAGCCGCAACGCGCTTGTCGTTTCGGAAATAGACCTTTTTCAGGTACTTTATTACTTTATAAATCCAGTTTATCTTCACGGCATCAAATATAAATAAAAAGGGTCGACAAGTTGCCGACCCATTCTATTTCATGTTGTTCTTTTACTTTTGGGGAGTTACATCTGACATATCTCTAACGAGAGCTGCTTTGTCAACCCTGATTTTTACATTGTCGTCAACCTGAAGAAGCACGGTATTGTCCTTCAATTCAATGATTTTTCCGTAGATTCCACCTGTAGTAACTACTTTGTCGCCTTTTGCAAGGCTGTTGCGGAAAGCAGTAACTTCTTTTTGTTTTTTCATTTGTGGTCTGATCATGAAAAAATAAAAGACTACGATGATCAAAATCATCGGTAGAAAGGTCATGATTGGATTTTGCTCAGCACCGTTGGCAGGTGCGCCCATTAATAAATAATTCATTTTGTATCTGTTTTAAGTTTAACTGTAAATTTCTATTAATTCGTTGGTAACATTGGCCTTAATAAATAACTTTCTGGGGGCTTCTTCTGCATTCGTATTAATTGTGATGGTCTTTAACAGCTTTCCAACCTCCCCGGCCGAGTCGAAAATGACTTCAATTCGCCCTTCTTTTCCCGGCGCAATGCTTTTCTCCGGAATAATCAGTTCAGTACATCCGCAATCGGCTTCAGCCCGGTCGATGGTTAAGGTTTTTGTTCCTTCATTTCTGAATACGAATGTATACGAAACCACTTCTCCTGCCTTAATCGATCCAAAATTATGGATTTCTTCTGAAACAACAAATTTTGCAACTCCTGTTTCATCCAAATGATGAGCAGACTCAACCTTTTTTGTTCCTGAATTGCATGAAGCAAGCATAACACTGAACAGAGCAAAAACGATGATTGATGGATTTGTCTTGAAACCTGGAACCTGAAACCTGAAACTCATTTTCATTCGCTTTCTTCTTCGCCAATTAAACCACGTCCTGCCTTGAGAATTTTCTTTTCTTTCTTTAAATCTTTCAGGGCTTTGTCGAGTATTCCGTTTATGAAATTGCGGCTTTTCTCGGTGCTGTAATATTTCGAAAGTTCGATGTATTCGTTCATGGTAACTTTCGTAGGAATGGAAGGGAAATAAAGAAATTCGCTCAATGCAAGTTCGAGAATAAGGTTGTCGATAAAGGCAATACGTTCAATGTCCCAGTTTACTGTATGCTGTTTAATCAAAACTACATTGTCGCCATGATTTAGCACCACTTTTCGATATAAATCCTTAGCAAACTGCCGGTCTTCATCGTCTTTGTACATGGGCAGCAAAGCCTGGCGTTCGTCGCTGTTATCCTTAAATTTCTTGAAGGTTTTCAGGATCATACTAACCACAAAATCGAGGTCGTCATTCCAGTAAATACTCTGTTCTTCAAGCAACGATTCAATGTCTTCGTTGCCAAGTATCAGATATTTAAATAAATCTTCCACCAATTTCCGGTCATCGGTATAGCTGTCTTCAGTCGATGCCATGTATTCCTTGTAAAAATCCTGATCGACCATCGAAAGATATATTTTCCGGATAATTTCATCGTCGTTGACCCAGCTTAATTTTGCTGTTTCGATGTATTTGTTGAGAGATATATTGACTTTTAGTTGATTGATCAACTGATTTTTTACAAAACGGGTATTTGGGGCAAGGTCAGCACTTGTTGGGCGGTGCTTTTTAAGTCCGAGATCAATTCGGTCTTGTGCAAACTTATCGATCTCAAGAATGAGAGCCATCAGGTAATGGTACAGATCGTATGTTTTTTGCAAACTGAAAAACAGTTCTTTTTCAGTGTTGTTGATCGATGTTTCAGGTGAAGTAAAGAACGCATACAGTATTTGCAATACCTTGATTCGGATTATTCTTCTGCTAATCATTGTCTTAGAACATATTTAAATATGGGTTGCAAAGTTAAAATATTTTCTCAGATCCATTGTCCTGAAAAACGAATTCATGAATTCTCTTAACCACTTGGATACATTAGGAAAAGCTATTTACAATTTCAATATTTACTATTTGCAATTCGCAACCTCTCAGAAACAAATTAATCGTTAATCTTCAATCGTTAATCCTCAATCTTTTTCAGGTTCTTCTGGTTGGTTCCAAATTTCATTATCAGAATCGTCTTCTTCAGGTTCGTTTTCCCAGCTGGCAACCGGGCGAACCGGGCCCTGATGCCGGTAATAAAAGGCGAGCGCAAGTCCGCTGACTGAACCCCACAAATGACTTTCCCACGAAATTTCGGGTTTGAGCGGGAAAATTCCCCAGAACATACTTCCGTAGAGAAAAACGACAATAATTCCGATGGTGAGCAAATTGGCATCTTTCCGGAAAACCCCGCTGAAAAACAGAAAAGAAGCCAGTCCGTAAACGATTCCACTTGCACCGATGTGCCACGATTCGCGTCCTCCAAGCCAAACACAAATACCCGAAAGAATATAAATCAGGAAAAAAATCCGGTAGGCCAAATTGCGGTAAAAATATAACAAGGCAAATGTCAGGATTAAAAAAGGAACTGAATTGGAAACTAAATGTTCGTAACTGCCATGAATAAATGGAGATAGAATAATTCCCGGTAATCCTTCGGCATGTAGCGGAAGTATCCCAAAATTGGAAAAATCGAGCTCGTAAAAATTTTCGATCAGTTTTACCACCCAAAAAATAATCACAATAAACAAAGGGATCAAAAGACTGTATTTAAAAATCTTCTTATCTAAATCCTTGTCGATGAATTCGTTATTTCTGGGGTAATACTTGAATAATGACATTAAACCAGTGATTTAATCAAGTCTATAAAGCCGAAAATATCTTCTTCCTGAGTGTCAAATGAGGTCATCCATCGAACTTCAGATCGGTGCTCGTCCCACATGTAAAAGAAATATTTTTCCTGAAGTTGGGGAATGATTTCCGGAGGAACAATGGCGAAAACTCCATTGGCTTCCACATTTTGAGTGAGTTGAATGGCTGGTATTTTCAAGACTTCCTGTTCGAGAAGCCGGGCCATTTTGTTCGAATGAGTGGCATTTCGTTTCCAGAGATCGTCGGTGAAATAGGCCAGAAATTGTGCACTCACATACCTCATTTTCGAGAAAAGCTGCATGCTTTGCTTGCGGATGTATTTGGTGTTTTTCGACAATTCGGGATTGAAAAACAACACGGCTTCGCCCATCATCATTCCATTTTTTGTTCCTCCGAACGAAAGAACATCAATGCCTGCATCGACCGTAAATGCTCGGAAAGGCAGATTGAGAGCCACGGCAGCATTGGCAATTCGGGCGCCGTCCATGTGCACAAAAAGTCCATATTGGTGAGCCTGCGAAGTGATTGCTTTAATTTCTTCGACAGTATACACTGTGCCAAGTTCTGTTACCTGCGATATGGAAACGATTCCGGGTTGCGAATGATGTTCAAAATCAAATCCGTGCAAATATCTGGCAATTCCTTCAGGGGTAATTTTACCTTTTTGGGTGGTTACCGGAAGCAATTTAGATCCGGTGAGTTTTTCTGGAGCGCCACATTCGTCCACCTGGATATGCGCCGTTTCGGCACAAATTATTGAATGGAACGATCGTGTTAGTGTAGAAAGGCTCAGCACATTGGCTCCGGTTCCGTTAAACACAAAATAAACATCGGTTAGTTCCCCGAATTCCTCTTTGAATCGGGCGATGGCCTTTTCAGTCAGTTCGTCGCCACCATAACCCACAGCATGCCCTTCATTGGCAACCGAAAGTGCATTTAAAATTTCAGGGTGAATGCCTGAATTATTATCGCTTGCAAAACCTCTTTTCATCACTGTTTTATTGTAATTTTACTTTGATGTAAATGAACTCAAAAAAAACAAACCAACCAAAATGGACAGATCATTAAAATTGAGTGAAAAACTGTTTTGTCTGGGTGTAAATCCAAAAAGTGGTGGAATTTTACTAAGCGCTTCATCCGCAATGTATATGACATTAACCGGATCGGTGTTTGTAGAACTGATAAAAAATGAGTTGATTTCGCTTGAAAAGGGAATGGTTCATCTATAATTGTTGTTTGAGGTTAAATCGCTTCATGCACCGCACAGTAAAAGTTGATAGTTGTGTATTTCAAGAATATTCAGTTATATTTTATGGAAAACGTAAATATTTTTTGGTTTCGCCGCGATTTGCGGTTTGACGACAATCACGGATTTTTCGAAGCATTGAAAGCCGGGTTGCCGGTTGTGCCCGTGTTTATTTTTGATCCGGCAATACTCGCTCAGTTTCCGAATCCGAATGATGCACGGTTAACGTTTATTCATCGAAGTCTTTCGGAATTAGACACCGAGTTCAGGAAATTCAACAGCAGTTTGCAGGTATATTTTTCCTCACCTGAAGTGGTTTTCGGGCAGCTCTCAGCTAAATATTCCATCCACAGTGTTTATACAAATACCGATTACGAACCTGCAGCAGTACTTCGCGATCTGAAAGTTGAGCAAATTCTCCGCACAAAAGGAATCGAATTTCAGAATTTTAAAGATCAGCTCATCTTTCATCAAAACGAAGTGGTGAAAGCCGACGGTTCGCCATATACTGTTTTTACACCCTATAGCCGAAAGTGGAAAGAGAAACTGATGACCCAAAATATTCCGGTTTTTGAAAGTGAAAAGCGACTTTCAAATTTGAAGCATTTATCTTCTGATTATTTTCCGGAATTGCCGGAGATTGGTTATCAGGTGCAAAATGTGAAGTTTCCTGCAAAAGATTTTGAGGAACTTTTGGTGGAAAACTACGCCCAAAAACGTGATTTTCCTGCTGAGAATGGAACCAGCAGATTGGGAATTCACCTACGTTTCGGAACCATTTCCATCCGCAAACTTACCCGGTTTGCACAATTGCATTCTGAAGTTTTTCTGAACGAACTGATCTGGAGAAATTTTTATATGGATATATTGTGGCATTTTCCACATGCCGCAGAAAAATTGTTTAAGCCGAAATATGATTTTATTCCGTGGCTCAATAACGAAACAGAATTTGAGTGCTGGTGCACCGGCCAAACCGGTTATCCGCTGGTTGATGCCGGAATGCGCGAATTGAATGAGACTGGTTTTATGCACAATCGGGTTCGAATGGTTGTCGCCAGTTTTCTGACCAAACACCTTTTAATCGACTGGCGCTGGGGCGAAGCTTATTTTGCATCGAAACTACTTGATTACGAATTGGCATCGAACAATGGTGGCTGGCAGTGGGCGAGTGGTTCAGGTTGCGATGCCGCACCATATTTCCGGGTTTTCAGTCCCGATTTGCAAACCAAAAAGTTCGATCCGAAACTGAAATACATCCGCAAATGGATTCCTGAATATGGAACACCGGCTTATCCAAAACCGATGGTTGAACACAAATTTGCCCGAGACAGGGCGATTGAAACGTACAGGAAAGCATTGAAATAAAATAAAAAAAGCGATCCTCTTTAGAAAACCGCCTTTTATTAATCCACCAATACACCAAAATCTATTTTGTAATCCAACTTGTAATTTTTTCGTCGTCAGGTTTTACTTTAGGAGAAACCATATCAACCAATTTGCCGCTTTCGTCGATCAGATATTTCTGGAAATTCCACGAAACTTCCGAATCCAATACTCCGTTTTCAGCTTTTGTGGTCAGCCATTTGTACAAAGGGTGAATATCATCGCCTTTTACCGAAATTTTTGACATCATTTGGAATTTCACTCCATAATTTTTTTCGCAGAACTCGGCAATTTCACTGTCAGTTCCGGGTTCCTGTTTCATGAAATTGTTGGCCGGAAAACCAATAATGGTGAATTTTGCACCGCCAAATTTTTCAAACACTTCCTCAAGTTGTTTGTATTGTGGAGTAAGGCCACATTTTGATGCAGTATTTACTACCAATACTTTTTTTCCCTTCAGGCTCGATAAATCGAAATCCTTACCGTCAATGTCTTTCACCTTAAAATCGTAAAACGACTTCTGACTGAAGGCTATGGTGGAAATCAAAATAAGACTAAAAATGATTGTTATCCGTTTCATTTGTTTTCTGTTTTAAGATGAACTGACTCTCAAACAATTCAGCTGGTCAAAAAGTTTTGTATCGGCCTTGTTAATAAATTTAAACTTGTCGAATGGTCAGAATTTGTATATTTGGTCGTTCAAATCAGCAGGTTTTATGGAGAATTTTATTGTTTCAGCCCGGAAATACAGACCCGACACGTTTCAGACCGTTGTGGGGCAGCCGTCGATCTCTTCGACACTTAAAAATGCGATCAGGAATAACCAGCTTGCACATGCCTATTTGTTTTGTGGCCCGCGTGGAGTAGGCAAAACAACATGTGCCCGTATTTTTGCAAAAACAATCAATTGTCAGAATCAGACTGCTGATACCGAAGCCTGTAATGAGTGCGAATCGTGCCTGGCTTTCAACGGAAACCGCTCGTATAATATTCACGAGTTGGATGCTGCTTCAAACAATTCGGTTGATGATATTCGCAACCTGACCGATCAGGTCCGGATTCCACCGCAGATAGGTAATTATAGTGTATACATTATCGATGAGGTTCATATGCTGTCGTCACAGGCTTTCAACGCTTTCCTGAAGACGCTCGAAGAGCCGCCCCGCCATGCCATATTTATTTTGGCGACGACCGAAAAGCACAAAATCATTCCAACCATTTTGTCCCGCTGTCAGATTTTCGATTTTAACCGCATTAAAATCAGCGACATCGCTAGTCATTTGCTGTATGTTGCCAAAAGCGAAAATGTTTTGGCCGAGAGTGAGGCACTGAACGTAATCGCTCAAAAGGCCGATGGCGCCATGCGCGATGCTTTGTCGATTTTCGACCAGATTGTAAGCTTTTCAGGCAAAAACATTACCTATAAAGATGTAATTTCAAACCTGAATGTGTTGGATTACGATTACTATTTCCGTTGTGTCGATCTGTTTCTGAAAAATGATATCTCAGGAAGTTTGCTACTTTTCAACGAAATTTTGGATCATGGTTTCGAGGGTCATCATTTTATTACCGGACTTAGTTCTCATTTCCGCGATGTGATGGTATGCAAAGATCCGGTGACTATTCAGTTACTCGAAGTGGGTGGCGAGATCAAAGAAAAATACAAAGCACAGGCATCACATTGTGATAGCGATTTTCTGATTGGTGCACTGCAAATTGCCAACGAATGCGACCTTCAGTACAAAGCGAGTCAGAATAAACGGCTTTTGGTCGAATTGGCAGTCATTAAAATCGCACAACTCACCTTAAAAAAAAAATAGCTGACGGATCGGACAATGGGGAAATTCTTCCGATCTTTAATGTGACTGAACAGCCTTCTCAGCCAGCAACAGCCCATATTTTGCGCTCAGACGAAAAGCCGGTCGATGTTCCGGCAGCTAAACTCCAACCGATTGAAAAGGCATCGAATGTGAAAATAATCCGGAAAATCGGTAGCGGTTTTACTCCTTCGATTAAAGATGCTTTGGCCGGAAATGTTCCTGAAACAAAAAATGAAAACGAAATTCAGGATACCAAATTCAGTGAATATGGAGAATATTCAGAGCCTTTTACCACCGAACAACTCATCGAAAAATGGCAGATTTTCGTCGGTCAACTTACCGATCGACCCAATCTAAAGGCAACACTTATTAATACTCCTGAAATTACTGACGACAACCAGCTAATCCTGAAAATTGGAAGTTCTGTTCAGGAAGAGGAAGTCAGGCAGGTGAAATTTGAATTGATATCCTGGTTACGAAAAGAATTGCGAAATTCAAAAATTGAACTGACTACCCGGATTGAGAAGCTTGAATCGGAGCGACTATTTTATTCCGACTCGGAAAAATTACAGTTGATGATGCAAAAGAATCCGGAGTTATTTCAGCTCAAACAAAAATTTAATCTTGATTTTAAGGATTGATTGTTAATTGTTTCTGAATTTATTTTGATTTTTTATAGAATAACTCCAGGTTTAGTGAGCGTCGGACAGGTTTATTTCGTACTTTTATTAAAAATTGATAAACTAAAAGCTATGATTAAGAAAGAAGTATTAGACGCATTGAATGAGCAAATTAACGCTGAAGCCTATTCGGCATACATGTACCTTTCGATGGCTGCTTATTATGAAAATATGGGGCTTTCAGGTTTTGCAAACTGGATGAAGGTTCAGTATCAGGAAGAATCTGCACATGCTTTAAAGTTCTTCAACTACGTTACCGAACGTGGCGGAAAAGTTGCTTTAAAAGCAATAGCTCAGGTTCCGGTTGATTTCGACGGAATTGTTGACATTTTTGAAAAAACGTTGGTTCACGAAATTCATGTGAGCGCTTTGATTAATAACCTGATGAATGTTGCTATTGCTGCCAGCGACCATGCTACGCAAAGTTTCCTGAAATGGTTTGTCGACGAACAGGTTGAAGAAGAAGCCAATGTCGAAAAAATTCTTTCGACTCTCAAACTCATTAATGGACAGGGAAATGGCATTTTTATGATGGATCGTGAATTAGGTCAGCGAGTCTTTGTAGATCCAAATACGGTAGCATAAATTTTTTCAAAAAAACATATTTTGTAAAAGGCTACCAAACGGTAGCCTTTTTTGTTAAAAACATTTCGATCATGAATGCAGAAATAGAGAAAGCCTTTTCAGGGTTCTATGAAATATGCAGAACAAATATCCCAGAGAAAGAACATCCCAAAATTCAGGATGCTTATGGAATGATTTGCGAAGTTTTTGGCGATCAATGCTGGGATTCGGGCGAAAATATTGCGATTCACTCTATTGAAGTATCTCAAATTGTGGTTCAGGAAGTTGGGTTGGGAGTTGATTCGGTGATTGCGGCTTTGCTGCATAACGTATATTATCAGGCTTCTACTTTAAATTTGGTTGAGCCACGATTTGGCAGGTCGATAACCTCGATTCTGGAAGGCATGGCTAAAATCAATTCGATGGGCACCGATACCGTTGAATTGCATTCGGAGAACTACCGTAAACTGATGTTGGCCATGGCTGGTGATGTGCGGGTAATTCTGGTGAAAATCGCTGATCGTTTGCAGGTGATGAGGCATTTGGATCTCCAAATTGAATCCGCACGTACCAAAATATCGGTCGAAACTTCTTATTTGTATGCTCCGCTGGCTCACCGGTTGGGATTGTATTCCATCAATTCTGAACTGCTTGATTTATGCCTGAAATACCAAAATCCAGAAGCGCATGATACTGTTGCCCTGCGTTTAAAAGAGACCGATCGCGAACGGGCCAATTTTGTGGCAGAATTCGTAAAACCAATTGAAGCCAAGCTGAATGCACGGGGATTTTCGTTCGATATGAAAGCACGCACTAAATCAATCAATTCGATTTGGCGAAAAATGCAAATTCAAAAAGTTGAATTCGATGAAGTGATGGACTTGTTTGCAATCCGTGTGATTTTGAATTCGGAACTGGCTACCGAAAAATCGGATTGCTGGCAGGTTTACTCGGTGGTGACCGAAGAATACCAGTCGAATCCGAAGCGTATGCGCGATTGGATTACAATCCCCAAGTCGAACGGATACGAATCGTTGCATGCCACAGTGTTAGGGCCACACGGCAAGTGGGTAGAAGTTCAGATACGAACCCGGCGTATGGATGAAATTGCAGAAAAAGGTTTGGCTGCACATTGGAAATACAAAGGTGGAAGCGGCACTTCAGAAATGGAGAAATGGTTGGCAAATGTTCGCGAAATACTTGAGAACCCGGATTTGAATATGGTTGATTTCATCGACGATTTCAAGATGAACGTTTATGCAGATGAAATTTTCGTTTTTACACCAAAAGGCGATTTGAGAAAATTATCGGCAGGTGCTACTTTACTCGATTTTGCCTACGAAGTTCATTCCGGAGTTGGCGACCGCTGTGTGGGCGGAAAAGTGAACGGCAAAAATGTAACCTTACGACACAAACTTCAAAATGGCGATCAGATTTCGGTTGACACCGCTAATCATCAGCGTCCGAAAATGGATTGGCTCGATTTTGTGGTGACGAGCAAGGCCAAAAACCGCATCAAAGCCAGTTTGAATGAAGAGGTCAAGCGTGAAGCCGAAAATGGCAAAGAAATTTTGCTCCGGAAAGTAAAAAACTGGAAGATTGAATACAATGACGAAAGCATCCGTAAATTACTGAAGCATTACAAGTTTAAACTCGCTCAGGAGTTATATTACAATGTTTCGATTGGCAAAATTGATACACTTGAGATCAAGAATTTACTTGTTGAAAAGAAAGAAGAATCGGCAAAACAATTGGTAGCTGATATGCTGCCGAAAGACAAAGTTCAGGATCTCGAGTTTTCAAGCGGTGACGATTATTTGGTGATTGATAACAACCTGAAGAATGTAATTTATAAGCTTGCTCCATGTTGTAACCCAATATTTGGAGACGATATTTTTGGTTTTGTGACCATCAGCGAAGGAATCAAAATCCATCGTTCGAGTTGCCCCAATGCGCCGCAAATGATTGAGCGGTATCCATACCGTTTTATTAAAGCCAAATGGCAGGATACCAAGAAGAAATCATCGTTTCAGGCCACCATCCGGATTTCGGGAACCGATGAACTGGGCATTGTTGGGCAGATTTCGCATGTGGTTTCGAAAGATATCGGTGTGCAGATGCGGTCAATCAACATTGATACAAGCAACGGTGCTTTCGATGGAAGTTTACGCGTTTTTGTAAATGGACTCGACCACCTCGACTTTTTGATGAATAAACTAAAAAGCATCAATGGTGTTGTATCTGTTTCGAGGGCAGACTAGAAATCAGGAAAATGTAATTTGAAAAAAGGAAGAAGGAAATGGATATTGCAGAAGCGAGTCAATTGTTTGAGCTGAATGAAATTGGCAAGGCTAAGGAAATGTTGGATCAGCTTATTTTAGAAAATTCTGCTGATATTCAGTTGCTTCTCCTTAGGGGGAGGATTTTTTATAAGATGCAGAAATGGGGTCATGCGATGAATGACTATGTTGCTGTACTTGAATTGGAGCCCGAAAACGCCGAAGCTAAATCAGGATTGGAGATGTCGAAAAGTATTTTGGGCTATTTTACTCCTGACATGTTTAATCCTTAAAGAGTTAATTTTCATTAATGATTAATTTGTGTGATTTGGATTTTTCCAGTTAATTGCTATTTTTGGCATCGATTAATATCGGGCTGAACTGCTCAAAATGAAGTTGAAAACCTCTTAAATGATGAATATGAAGCGTTTATTTTTTGTGTTGATGATGAGTTTATGCATTCTGGCTGTGAATGCTCAGGTGGTGGAGAAGACATTTGCTGATGTGAAAAACGAAGGAAATGCCGCCATCAAGGTTAAGGATTATGTAAAGGCTCTTGAATTGTACGAGCAAGCCTTGGTTCTATGGGGAGACAAACCTATTGCAGATACTTCTATGATTTATAATATGGGGATATGCGCAATGAGTTCGAAAAACTATGAGAAAGCATTGAAGTATTTCGATCAGACCATTGCAATGGATTACAAAAAGGTAAATTCACTAGTTTATGAATCTGATGTTTATCGCCTTACAAAGAAAGATGCTGAAAGTCTTAAAACTCTTGAAGATGCATTGGCAATTTCTCCGGAAGATGCAAAGGTAAAAAGTAAACTGGCTGCTTATTACGTAAAACAAGCCAATGCTTTTTATGCTAAAGGAAGCGCTATTATTACAAAAGTTAACGGTGATATTACTGCCGGAAAACTTAAAACCAGCGACGAACCCTATAAACAAGCAGAAAAACAGGCCGTTGATGAATTCAAAAAAGCAATGCCACTTATCGAAAAGGCATTGGAATATGACGTAACAAATGCAACTGCCAAACAGTTGAAATCTGCCTGCGAACAAGCGATTAAGGGATAGGTTCTTTTGATTTTTCCCAAAACGAGGCTGCCCGAAAAAGGTGGCCTCGTTTTGTTTTGATGAATTTCGTGATGAAAAATTAATCAATAACCTGCGAAATATCCAGATAGCTGGATATCTTTATTTGTGTTATCTTTGCCAGCGACTCAGACTGCTCAAGAAATCTTCATTGTTTGGAATAAATTGGAGGAGATATTATGGATTTCGTAATGAATTATTTTTCCGAATTGGTTCGTTTGTTCAGTGAAATGGCGCCCTGGCTGCTCTTCGGATTAGTATTTGCCGGTTTGCTGAAAGTCTATTTTCCACAGGAGCATATCGATAAATATTTAGGTAAACCAGATTTTAAATCAGCTGTAAACGCATCGCTGTTAGGCGTTCCTTTGCCGCTCTGTTCCTGTGGAGTGATTCCCACCGGAATTTCATTTTATAAGAACGGCGCATCAAAAGGTGCCACCAATTCATTTCTGATTTCAACACCACAAACCGGTATTGATTCTATTTTTGCGACCTACGCCATGTTGGGCTGGCCTTTTGCTATCATTCGTCCACTTGTTGCATTTAGCACCGGAATTTTCGGCGGAGTTCTAACCAACTGGCTCATTAAAGAAACGCCAAAGCCAGAACCGATTGTTGTAAATCCAATGTTTGCAGGTTTGAAACTCGATCTGAAAAGTGCCGGAAGAAAGACCGTTGATTGTGATGATGATTCCTGTGATTGCCACACACCTCCCAAAAAAGAAACACATTCCCTGATCAGAGCTGCTGATTATGCGTTTATCGAATTACTTCAGGATATTGCCAAATGGCTTATTCTTGGCTTTTTGGTTGCTACCTTGATTTCGGTAGTACTGCCCGATGGTTTTTTTAGCATGTTCAAAGGATATGGATTTATTGAGATACTGGTTATTTTGGCAGCTTCTGTTCCAATGTATATTTGTGCAACCGGCTCAATCCCAATTGCAGCGGTACTTTTAATGAAAGGCGTTTCGCCCGGTGCTGCATTGGTTTTTATGATGGCCGGACCTGCAACCAATATAGCTACCATTACCGTTCTTGGCAAAATAATGGGAAAGAAGTCCCTTTTTATCTATCTGGGTTCGATTATTGGCGGTGCTATTTTCTTCGGAATGCTTACCAATTGGCTGATTCCGGCTGATTTTATCCTGAGCAAAATGACTCACAACCACGGAGATGGAATGGATCATGAAATGCTCCCTCAATGGATTGGAATTACTTCGTCGATAGTTTTGGTTGTTTCAATTATTTCAGGATATTTTATTGAACGCATTAAAAAACAAAGGAAAATGACAAAAGAAATTTTTCAAACCATTAAGGTCGAAGGAATGACCTGTTCGCATTGCGAAGCCAGCATCAACAATAACCTTTCGAAACTGACTGGCATCGAAGAGGTGATTGCCGACAAGAATACATCTTCGGTTAAAATCAGTGGTTCTATAATAGATTTGGCTGAAATAGAGCGTGTTGTAACTGAACTTGGCTATCAATATAAAGGCAGTGTAAAATGAATTGGATCGATTACAGTCTGGCAGTTTTAATCAGTTTGCCTATTCTGGCAACAGTGGTTCTCGGTGCTTTCCTTGCTAAAAACGGAAAACACGCCATGGGACAACCAACCATCCAGCCTATCCTTTTTTATACGGGCAAATTTCTGCTTTTTGGTGTTTGGGCTTTGTTTGCATTTATTGCTATTTTCCCTGAATACCGTAGAGCTGTTCCTTTTTTAATTCAGGATTTTACTCCTGAAGTTCAGAAACTTTTGGCCGTTGTTTTTCTGATTCCTGCCAATCTGATCATTGTTCCGGCTTATTTGTCGATGGGGCTTGTTACTCACATCGGTATTCCTTCAGGAAAGCACGAATTGCGAACCAGCGGTATTTATAAAATCAGCCGGAATCCCATGTATGCAAGTTTCATTTTCCTGAATACGGCAACTTTCCTTTTCCTGCCAAGCCTTTTGCTACTTGCGATTATGCTTTATGGCATGATCGTTCACCACTTTATTATTCTCGGTGAAGAGAAGTATCTGGAGAAAGAATTTGGTGATGAGTACCGCATTTACAAAACGAAAGTTCCAAGGTATTTCTGAAAACGATCATTTTATGAGTCTCTCCAGCCACTGTCTGAAATCAAAGGTTCTTAAAAATTGGTTTTCATAGGGGTCGTTGTTTAATTCCTGAAGGATTGCGATTTGTTCGGCTATGTATTTCCTGCTTTTTTGCGGATTGTTTTGCCGGCTGCCGAATCGAAGCACATTCAGAATAATTTCTTCACTCCTGAAAAGCTTTTCCTTTTTCTTTAAATTCCTTTCGAAAGAACGTATTTCTGAATCGAGGAAGTCAAAATCATTCAGTTCGAAATGGACAAGCATGTTGATATACCGCATGATTTTTATTTGTGGAACCTGCTGAAAAGGTTTTGCAGCCTCCAATAGCGGACGCATTCCCCGGATTGCTTTTTTGAATTCCTGATTCCAGAAGTACACGGTGGTCTGCTGTAAAGCCAGTTCCGACCAAAGAATGTAAGGCTGATTCGCATTTTTCAGAAACATTTCTGCATCCTGATTCTCCAGATGGGTCAGGGATTCAGCATATTTTTGCTGATCGGTTAAAATGATACTTTCGAAAAGGTAAATCAGGTTCTGAATGTAAATTCTTCCTGAACTGTATTCCTCAAGCAAATTTTTCATCTTGCTGATGAAAAACGGCATTTCTTCGTATTTGCCGAACCAGCGGAGATTATTCAGGATTCCCTTGAGGTGGTTGAGGTAAAAATAGGGAGGATTTCCCCAAAGTTTCCGATTGTTTTCGAATAACTCATTCAGTTCGTAATACACTTTCAGGCTCGATTTTGGGTTGGCCGTTTTCATGAAGTAAGCCGACTGAAACAGTAAATGCAGCTTTTGCGCTTCGAACGAATTTTTCACTTGGCCAGAAACGGCCTGCAATTCATTAAATGCCAGATCGTTTAGTTTTTCTTTTTCTGTTTCATTCCTGACGGTTCCCTGTTTGATTTGCCTGATACTAATTAGGTTGAATAGCCCGGTGTGGTTTTCAATGGCTCGCTGCTGACGAGAAACCGATTCGATTTTCGACTGAAGTTTCACGAGCTCATTTTCACCCAAGTCTTTAAATTCCATTTGATTGAAAAAACGGATTTCGAGTTTGGCCAAAAGTAAAAAGTGGCTGAATAGTTCGTATTCCAGAGCAATTGGTTTGTATTTATGAATGAGTTGAAAGGAGTCGTCAAACAGGTTTCGCTTGAACAAAAATTTGGCCTGATGGTAGGCTTTGCTTACCTGAAATTCGATTTCCTGCCCGGCATCTTTATCCGAAAGATTTTCAACCAGAACCTTGTACAAATGGCTACAGCTAATTTCAAAACTGCTTTCCGGCCTTAATTTCTGATACTTTATTTTTACCGAATCGGCTGAAAGTCCCGATTGAAGAATCAGATCAAACAGCAACTGGTAATCCTTCTTTCCCTCGTGCATCTTGGTGTTGAGCTGAAAATACCGCTTTTCGGAGGCATCCATCGAGTTGATCAAAACCATTAAACTATCCAATTTCGACATAGGCTGTTTTATAACAGGTGGTTGTTTGATTTGTATTCTAAAATATGAATTCAGGCAACTATAAGATATTAAATATCAATTATTAATTGTAATATTAAAACTAAAAATAGATACCTGAAATTATTGAAATTAGGCAAATTTGGTAAAATTTTTGATTCGCTTTGCATTAACTTTGGTTTTATTCTTTTTTCAGCAAACACTTTTATACCAAATCAAACATGAAGTGCAACAAAATACTGATCGTCGGTAGTTCAAACACCGATATGGTGATTAAAACAAATCATTTTCCTGCTCCGGGCGAAACCATTTTAGGTGGGCGGTTTTTGATGAATGCAGGTGGAAAAGGAGCCAATCAGGCGGTTGCTGCGGCACGATTGGGTGGTATGGTCACTTTTGTTGGCAAAATTGGTGACGATATTTTTGGCAAACAAGCAGTTCAGCAACTGGAAGACGAAGGTATCAATGTTGATTATGTGGCGGTCGATCCTGAAAATCCCAGTGGAGTAGCTTTGATTACTGTAGATAAAAAGGGAGAAAACTCCATAGTGGTGGCGCCCGGCTCAAACGGAACACTTAGTTCAGCTGATTTTGATAAGGCAATCGCTGAACTCAACGAGTCGGAATTTGTGCTGATGCAACTTGAAATTCCAATTCCTACGGTGGAACATGTTGCTGCAATGGCTGCTGAAAAGCAAAAGAAAGTGATTTTAAATCCGGCTCCGGCGGCTCTTTTATCTGATGAATTATTGAAGAATTTATACCTGATTACTCCGAATGAAACGGAAGCTGAATTGTTGACCGGAATTAAAGTAACCGACCAGAATTCGGCACTTCTGGCCGCATCGGCACTTCATGAAAAAGGCGTTGAAATTGTCATAATTACAATGGGTTCGGCAGGTGCATTTCTTTTGGCAGACAATGAATCCGAAATCATCAGCGCTCCAAAAGTAGAAGCTGTTGACACTACCGCCGCCGGCGATACCTTTAATGGAGCTTTGACTGTTGCACTTTCCGAAGGCAAAACCATTCAGGAATCCATTGCTTTTGCCAATAAAGCGGCTGCCATTTCGGTTACCCGGATTGGTGCACAATCGTCGGTTCCCTTCAGAAAAGAAATTGTTTAACAATTGAAAAACTAAAATTCATAAGAAATGAGTATTCTTAAATTAATGATAGCCTTCGCCTTTTTGATAGTAGTGAATACAACAGTTTCATCGCAGGGCACTAAAAACATCGACATTTCGAAAGGTTGGAAAATGCAAACCGGAGATAATCCTGAATATTTGAAACCCGATTTTGATGACTCTGGCTGGAAGTCAATTCAGGTGGGTTCACCCTGGGAAACGGAGGGTTATGCGAATTATGACGGAATTGCCTGGTACCGGCTGAAAGTTGTGATTCCTTCATCCAACCGGACGAACAATCCATTTATAAAAGGACTTCAACTTTCGCTCGGAAGAATTGATGATGAAGATATTTCTTTCATGAACGGTATAGAAATCGGGCGCGGGTCTGGTTGGGACCAACAGCGCGAATACGTCATTCCTTTTGATCTCATAAAATGGGACAAAGAAAACATCATTGCAGTTAAAGTGATTGACAACGGCGGAGTTGGCGGCCTTTGCTCCGGAACTTATTCAATCGGTTCTTTCGATAGTTTTTCAAAAAATACAGCCTTTATCTCTGATGATAAACCGATTCAGGATTACTACAAAAACGGTCTCGAGCTGAATAAAACCTTGACTGTTAAGCTTGGTGATGCATACAAAAAGTTGCCCTGCAAAATTCAAGTCATCGTTTCTGATCAGAAAACCAAAGAAATTGCCATGAATAAAACCTTCGACATGGTTTCTACTGAAAACGGGGAAGGCAGTATCAATTATTCAGTGAAATTTAAGAAAAGTGGTTGGTATGTGGCCAATTACAAGCTGGTTTCAAGTTATTTGAAGGATACCGTTTTGTCGAACACACTGTTGACATACCAGCAAAACGATAGGAAAGAGCCACGAACCGTTGCTCCTGTTGTTTCGTTGGTCGTTCCTTCGAAAGAGGTATCTTTCGATTTGAAAGATGTTCAACTTTCTGGATATTTGGGTAATCGGGTAAATGCAAATCTGACCGAGCGCCTTTTAAATATTGACGAAACCGGGATTCTGGAATGTTATTACAACCGCCCCGGAAAACAAACCTGGGTGGGCGAATATACCGGAAAATATCTTCATGCAGCGGCGCGTGCCTGGCGAAATTCTGGCAATGTGCAGCTTAAGGCGCAAATGGATCGGATTGTTGATATTTTAATTAGTTGTCAACTCGAAGATGGCTATCTGGGAACCTATTTGCCTGCGAATTATTGGACGGAATGGGATATTTGGGCGCATAAGTATAATTTATTGGGTTTGTTAAGTTATTATTCGGTAACTGGTTATGAACCGGCCTTGCAAACTTCAATCCGGATGGGTGATTTGATGTGCAAAACATTTGGAACAAAGCCGGGACAGCTTAACCTCGAAGAAACCGGAGGTCATGTTGGTATGGCATCATGCAGTATTCTGGAACCAATGACCGACCTGTACCGAATTACAGGAGATAAGAAATACCTCGATTTTTGTAAATATATTATTGAATCATACGATCATCCAAAGGGACCAAAGATTATTACCACGTTGAATTCGGTGGGGAAAGTAGATAAAACTGCTAACGCGAAGGCCTATGAAATGATGTCGAATTTTACCGGAATAGTGAAATTGTATCAGATTACCGGCGATGCGAAATTGCTTTCAGCCATGAAAATCGGTTGGAATGATGTGGCAACCAATAAATTGTATATTACCGGAACATGCAGCGAGGGCGAGCATTTTCAGGAAGATTTTGTACTGACTGCCACTAACGATGTGCACATGGGAGAAGGATGCGTGACGACAACCTGGATACAGTTCAGCCAGGCCATGTACAACCTCACCGGTGAAGCCAAATACATTGATGAAATTGAGAAAGCAATTTACAACCATTTGCTGGCTGCCGAAAATCCGCAAACCGGATGTGTTGCCTATTACACCGCTTTGCAGGGAGCGAAACCATACCGCTGTACCATTATGGCACATTGCTGTCTGGCAAGCGTTCCGAGGGCTATTGCTGCCATTCCGGAGTTGGTTTACACGAAAAGTGGCGAAAATGGTTTTAATATCAACATGTATGAATCCGGTTCTTTCAACGAAAATATTAAAACGAAGGATGGTTCAGCGGTTCCGGTGAATGTGAAGATGAATTTTGATAATCAGAAATTTGGCGTTCGAACTGGAACGGTTGAAATACAAGGAGCTGGAAACTTCAAAATTGGATTACGAGTTCCAACCTGGTGTAAAAATTTCAGCGCAAAAGTTGATGGAAAAGCTTATTCAGGAAAAACAGGACAATACCTTGAAATTGAAAAAAATGCGGATCAAAAATCGAAATTGGAAGTCTCGTTTGATGTGAATACTCAAATTCTGGATGGTGGCTTGAGTTATCCGGATTACCTTGCAGTGAAATACGGTCCGCAGGTTTTAGCAGTCGATCAGTCGCTGAATAAGGAACTTACTGATCTGGATGAGGTTGCAATTGATGCATCTTCTGTTCAGCTTGTTCCTGAAAAAGAACTGTGGTTCGAAAATCAGGTTTATTCGATAAAAGCATTCTACAAAGGCCAGCCGATTTCTTTAAAACTGGTGTCGTTTGCCGAGGCTGGTCAAACCGGTGGTGAGGTTCGTACCTGGATCAGAAAAAAACTATAACTAATACATATAAAGTAATGAAAAACAGTAATTTAATCATTTTATTCGTAGCTATTTCGCTGCTTTCGTTATCGTGCCAACAAAAAACAGATACCAGAACCATTTCCAACGAAGTTTTAAAAGATAAAATTGCCGGAGGTTGGGCCGGGAAAATGATTGGAGTCACCTATGGTGCGCCCACTGAATTTAGGGCACAGGGGAAAACCTATGAAGATTCGATCAAATGGAAACCTGCTGATGTAAAGGGTTCTATATGGCAGGATGATATTTACGTTCAGCTTACTTTTTTAATGACCATGGATCAATATGGGTTGGATGCTCCTGCAAAGAAATTTCAGGAATTATTTGCCAAGGCAGGCTACCAATTGTGGCACGCCAACGTTCAGGCACGCAAAAATTATTTCGACAGCATTTTTCCTCCCCAATCCGGCCATCCCGATTATAACATTCATGCCGATGATATTGATTTCCAGATTGAAGCCGATTACATTGGTTTTATGTGCCCCGGGATGCCCCAAACCGCCAATAAAATTGCCGATAAAATCGGTCACATCATGAATTACGGCGACGGCGTTTATGGTGGTGTTTTCGTGGCTGCACTATATTCTGAAGCTTATTTTGAAAACGATATCAACAAGTTGATTGAAAAAGCCTTGCTTACCATTCCGGCTGAAAGCGATTACTCAAAAATCGTGAAGGATGTCATCTTGCTTCATGAGCATAATTCATCAGACTGGCGAGCTGCCTGGGCAGAGCTGGAAGCTAAATGGGGGAGTGATCATATTTGCGGTGCCGGTTCAACATTTAACATCGATGCCAAGTTGAACGGTGCCTATATCGTGATGGGTTTGCTTTATGGCGATGGCGATCCGCTTAAAACAATGGAAGTTTCAACGCGTTGCGGACAGGATTCAGATTGTAATCCGTCGAATGCCATGGCTGTTTTGGGCGTCATCAAAGGTTTTAGCGGATTGTCGGCTGAATATCAGCAGGCAGTCACTGCAATTGGAGATTCATTGTTCATAAATACAACCTATTCCTTCAATAAAGCAGTTACCAAAACGATGGAATATGCGCAGAAATTTGTTGTTGAAAATGGAGGCGAATCAACTGAAAATGAGTTGATCATTAAGTTACAGGCTCCTCAGGCATTTCCGCTCGAAGTTGCTTTCCCAAAACTGGTTTTTGACCGAAAAATAAGTGTTTCTGCAAATGAAGGCGTTGAATTGAAAGGGATTTGGGCCGATGTTAAATCCATGGACCAAACTCAACTCGAAGTGAAATCACCTGCAAAGTTCAGCTCCAAGGCAGGTGATGAGCTTACCTTTTCTTTTGAAGGAACTGGTGCCGGATTGTCGGGAAACTGGTGGCGAGATGGAGGTAAAGCTGATGTTTTTGTGGATGGTGAATTCAAACGAACTATTGACTGTTACTTCGATTTTGCCAATCAGCAGCATGATAATATGGATTTGTACCACATTACAGGGCTTCCGGAAGGCAAACATACCATCAAAGTTTTAGTCAAAGGTGAAAAACGGCCAGAAGCATTGGCGGCCAATGTTTATATCAACGAATTATTGGTTTTTAAAACAGCCGATAAAATCAACGAGAATTTCAAGTTTTCGTTTCAGAAATAAAATTGCTAAAGCTTAACGTCAGTCAAACATTTAAGCAAGTTTATTTAAGACTTGGTGTGTTATAGAATATTCATTATCAGTTATTTAAAAACATTTGAAGCAATGAGCACGATTCTCAAAACCAGTATTCAAAAAATATTCTTTATCGGTCTCTTTTTATCCAACTTAATCTCAGTTCAATCTATTTTTGCCTTCAACCTATCAAATAAAAATGCATCAGAAAAGGCAAAGCAGGTTTATCATTACCTGACAACAAGGAATAGCTTCGACTCAAATAGGTTGTTTTCGGGTCAGAATTGCTACCATGGAAATGGAATTGTTGATGGTTATCCTGAATTTGTTGAAGGACTTTTTATGAAAACCGGCAAATATCCCGCATTTGTTGGAGTTGATTATGAGTATGTTAAACGCTATTCAATTCAAGAATTGTCGCAAACAAATGCGGTATTGCTGAAGCATTGGAAAAATGGAGGTCTTGTTACAATTAATTGGGCGCCCTATAATCCATGGACAAACAAAGATTGTAGGGATCTTAATAGTGTGAATCTGAATGATTTGGTTGACCCAACGAAAACGGTTTATAAAAAATGGCATGCTGAACTTGATCGGATCGCGAAAGGGCTTGCCGAATTAAGAGATTCGGGTGTTGTGGTTGTTTGGCGTCCTTTGCAGGAAATGAATGGTGATTGGTTCTGGTGGGGCGCTGCGGCTCATCCTAACGACAATGAACCTTTCAAAAAGATGTGGCGTGATTTGTTCAATTACTTTTCTGTGGAAAAAGGTTTGAATAATTTGATTTGGGAAGTCTCTATTGTTGAGCCGGTTACCCTACATGGGATTGATTTCTATTACCCTGGCGATGATGTTATTGATATTGTAGGAACCAGTGTTTATAAAAATCAATACAAGAATACCAATTATCAGGCAATGCTTGCCTTGGGAAAACCACTCGCTGCATGTGAAACTGGCCCCGACCATTGTTGTATGAATGGAAGCTGGGACAATATGACAATGGTTAATGGAATAAAGAACGACTCACCAAATACCATGTATTTCCTGAATTGGCATGACTGGCCCGATCATTTAGTTGCAATTGTTAGTAATCAGAATGCCAGTCAATTAATGTCGGATTCATGGGTTATCACACGCGATGAAGTCAATTGGCAAAAGGACCTTACAAACGAGTCACCATCAGTCGAATTAGTGGTTCCTGCCAGTGAAGTTATTAAGGGGAGCAATTTGTTGATTGAGGCAAAAGCTTTAGATACTGATGGAAAAGTAGTTAAAGTTCAGTTTTTCAATGGTTACGAACGAATCGGTGAAGATAATGAAGCACCTTATCAATTTGAATACAAAGATGTCCCCAGTGGTAAATTGCACCTTAACGTGAGGGCCATTGACGACAAAGGGGCAGTTTCGGTTTCTGAAACTATAGTAATAAATTCTGTTTCTCCAACCTTGCCATACACCAATCTGGTTTTGAATGGAGAATTCGATTTTGGACTTGGAAGTTGGAGTTTCTGGGGAAACAGTGGAACAAGCTTCAATGTATATTCTGATAATAATTACAATCTGGCAGGACGTAATTCACTTCGTGCTGAAATAATAAATGGCGGGAATGAAGGTTGGATGTGCCAATTAATGAGTGATCTGGAACTGAAAGCGAACGTTGAATACGTAGTTGGGTTTAAAGCCAAATCGAATAAGAAAGCTAATTTCGTTGTTCAGTTGCGACAAAGCATCAACCCTTATCAGGCTTACTGGCAAAAATCTGTTTCGATTGATGTTATCCCAAAAGTCTTTGGACCATTCAGCTTTAAGAATCTGAAAGATGATAAGAACGGTCAGATTATCTTTATGTTAGGAGGTCAAAAGGAAACTACAATCTGGCTCGATTCAATTGTGGTATTCGAAAAAATTGTTTCAAATATTTCACCTTTTACAGATAATGGAACAAAGAAGATTAACCTGAATAACTATCCCAATCCATTTTGTTCTAAAACAACTATTGCATACAATTTAACGGAAGGTGAACATGTAAAAATTGCAATCCACGATTTAAATGGCAGAGAGTTAAAGATACTGGAAGATCAGTTCCATCAGGCTGGAAAATATGAAGTTGAATTCGATGGTACTTCATTTTCTCCAGGAATTTACCTCTACTGTTTTCAAACCTTTGATTATAAAATAGTTGATAAAATGATGCTTGTAAAATAATTCATCAGACAGATTGCAAATTCAAATAGAAAACAAATTAATTATCAGTCAGCAATATTTTAAAGTAAAACTCATGAATAGATTTCTTCTCCTTTTTTGCATCCTTGTTCATTGCATCCTTCAATCTTATATGGCAAAGGCAAAAGGTAGAACACAAACACCCATTTTGGCAAATCGGGCTGCAATAATTTTTGACTCCGACATGGGACCAGATTTTGATGATGTTGGAGCAATTACTATCCTTCACGCTTTGGCAGCAAAGGGCGAATGCGAAATACTGGCAACTCTGGCCAGCGATGGTTATCCTTACATTGCCCCAACTCTGGAAGTTTTCAATCGGTATTTCGGCAAACCCGACATTCCGATTGGAGTTCCCGGTGCTGATGCGCCATCTTTTTCATGTCCCAACCACTGGAACGATTCGTTGACAGTGAAATACCTTCCAAAGCTGAAAACAAACAAGGATTATCCGTCAGCCATCGAAGTTTACCGAAAGGTTCTGGCTGCTCAAAAAGATCAAAGTGTGGTAATTGTAACTGTTGGTTTTCTTTCCAATCTGGCTGATTTACTGAAATCCGGACCCGATCAATGCAGCAAGCTTTCAGGAAAAGAGCTGGTTGCAAAAAAGGTTAAAAAGTTGGTGGCAATGGCTGGCGGATTTCCGGAGGGAAATGAATTCAACGTAAATCAACATGCAACAGCTTCTGCCTACGTTTTCCAAAACTGGCCAACTCCAATCCTTTTCAGCGGTTTCGAAATTGGGGTGAAAATCATGACTGGGCACAAAGTGGCAACACTAGGAACCAAAGGCAGTCCGGTGCAATGGGCATACCAATACTGTTTGTCGAATTACGAGAACAAGCAGTCTGAAAACCGCAATTCATGGGACCAAACGGCTGTATTGTGTGCTGTCCGTAATCCACAGGATTATTTTTATGTGATCGGGAAGGGGACTTTTATCTGCAATTCGGACGGTTCAAATTCCTGGAATCCGGATAAAAATTCGAATCATTCCTTTCTGGTGCACAAATACCCGTATCAAAAGATCGCCGGTATTTTGGACGATCTGATGCTTTACGAACCCAAACAATTGACAATTAACCATTAAACATTCTTCGTTATGTACATCGTAAATTCTTATTTTCTCGCCGTTGTTCTATGTTTTGTTACCATGCTTTGCTGGGGTTCGTGGGCAAATACCCAGAAACTTGCCCAAAAGTCATGGCGTTTCGAGTTGTTTTACTGGGATTATGTGATTGGAATTCTGCTAATGTCGCTACTTTTTTCTTTCACCATGGGAAGTAATGGTGAGCAGGGTCGTAGTTTTTTGGAAGATATTAAACAGGCTGATATGAGTAACATTCACAGTGCTTTACTGGGTGGAATCATTTTTAATGCTGCCAATATTCTGGTTGCTGCGGCCATTTCAATCGCCGGAATGTCGGTCGCTTTCCCGGTTGGTATTGGCATTGCGCTGGTTTTGGGAGTGATCGTTAATTACATGGCAAAACCTCAGGGAAACGCGCTTTGGTTATTTGTTGGAGTCGCGCTAATTGCTCTGGCTATTGTGCTCGATGCGCTGGCCTACCGTAAAAAATCGGCTCAATCGCATAAAATACCCACCAAAGGAATTGTTTTGTCAGTTGTTGGTGGCGTTTTGATGGCATTGTTTTATCGTTTCGTCGCCAGTTCGATGGTTACCAATTTTGAGCAACCTGAAGCTGGTTTGTTAACGCCTTACACAGCAGTATTTTTCTTTTCGGTTGGGATTCTGATTAGTAATTTCATATTCAATACCATTCTGATGAAAAAGCCTTTCGAAGGTTCGCCGGTTTCCTATTCCCAATATTTCGCCGGAAATCTGAAAGAGCATTTGACCGGAATTCTGGGTGGTGCAATCTGGTGTGTCGGGATGACTTTAAGTATTATTGCCTCTGGAAAAGCTGGTTTTGCCATTTCCTACGGACTCGGACAGGGAGCAACTCTCGTTGCAGCTTTATGGGGAGTTTTTATCTGGAAGGAATTTAAAGGAAGCAAAGGTACTAATGGTTTGTTGACAGCCATGTTCGTATTGTTTTTTGTTGGAATCGGACTGTTGATTTATGCCGGTATCTAGCTTTTATAACCAGAATTAATCATACTGGTTAGTTATTTTCAAAGATTTGATTAGATATAAATTTTTGTTGGCTGAGTGCGCAAAATGTTCGTTTAGCTGGCAAACTTGTAAAAATGATTTTGTATTTAATATGTTAATTAATCTAATTTAAAAACTACTAAAATGAAAAGAATTATTACCTTTTTTTTTTTTTCTATTATGTTATTTAATAGTAGAATTGTTTGTGCCCAAGTTGGCTCTCTCGAAGGGACTGTAATTGAATCTTCCGATCCTGCTACTTTTGACGACAGTTTCAAAGACTGGATTATTTGGCAATCAGTTTCGACTTCTGTCAAGAAAAAAGATGCAGGTAGCCTATTTAGCAGTTTAACCGTATTAGGCGATCAGACTGTTACAAATTATAGTGATTCGCCGAGGAAAATTACCTGGGAAAATGGTGACCCGATAAGCACTGCTACAGCGAATTCCACCGGAATTTATATACCTTTGGAAGGAAGCGGATTTGAATTCTCTGTACCTGCCGGTAAAGCAGAATCAACTCTTACACTTTATTTTGGGGGATGGGCTTTTTCCGGTGGGCTTACAGCAACACTCTCTGATGGTTCTGCTCCCGAGTTTGTAGATGTTACTCCAGAATATATTGAAGATGCTGCAGTAGTATATACTTTAAAATATAAGGCAGCCTCCGATAACCAACATTTGACAATAAGTTGGAAAGTGGTTAAAAATCTTAGTATCGAATGGGGTGGAAATATTTCCATGCAAGGTGCAACATACGAAACTGCCGGAACCGGAAATGAAGTATTAATACAAAAGATAACTTTGGAAGGTGGAAGTATTACCACCGACAACGGTACTTTGCAATTGAACGCAACTGTTGAACCTGCCAATGCAACAAATAAAAATCTGAGATGGTTTATAAAGGAAGGAACTGATTTAGCCTTATTAACTTCAACCGGATTGCTAAGTGCAATTTCGAATGGCTTGGTTAAATTAACTGTTGAATCCAGAGATGGGACCTTTATCGGTGCCACAACACAAGTTCCAATTTCAGGACAGGTTGTCGACAAAAATGATATTTTCAGTAAAATGAATTCTATTAGTAACTGGGATTTTTCAACCGATTTGGCGGGTTGGGACGGATGGGCCGATGAATCGGTACCTGATCAGATAAGTCCAATATCTGCAGACGGAATTTGTGAGATGAAAGTTGGACTTGCTTCTGAGGGCCATAACTATCATTATCAGTTCAATCAGCAGCCTTTGACATGTGAGGCCGGTGTACCTTATACATTAAAATTTAAATCATGGGCTACCGCAGAAAACACACCTTGTGCGGTTGATTTTGAAGACACTGAGTTAAATCTGTGGAATAGATATGGTTCAAGTTCTGATGCTGAGGCTCAAAATGGCAGATCTGAATGGCATTACAATGTATCAACAACTCCAACCTGGTATACTTTTAATGTAGTGTTTGACCAAATGGTTGAAGGAACCGTTCAGAAAATGAACTGGATGTTATCTCTTTCGAACGAAACAATTTACCTGGACAGTGTTTTGTTGATTAAATCAGCAAATCTAGCTCTCTCTGCGCCCAAATTAATTTCGAATTCGATGAAAGTTTATCCAAATCCGGTAAATAAAGGAAACGAATTGACGGTTAGTTTGGCAACTCCAAATCTTAATGTTTCTATTTATAATTCAACCGGCCAAAAACTAATTGAAAAGAGAGCCAAAGGGAACATGATCAGGTTTAATATAAGCAATTATCGCAAAGGAATATATTTTGTGAGATCAGATGATGGATTTAGTCAAAAAATAATTGTTAACTAATTGCTGCCTATGTTTTATTAGATCACTCAATGATATAAATTCTGTGTTAAAAACCCTGCAATTCGCGGGGTTTTTCTTTTGAATACAGAGGATTACCTCATGTAATAAAAGCCAGTAATATTGATTTGATTTTCCATTTTATTCCATTCGATGGATATTTTCAAATACAACTAAAAATATTCGCTCATTCAGAATTGCAGATTGGTAGTTCATTCGTCTAGTTCACGAAGTGGTTAACAAATGGTATAGGAATATCAATTCTTAAGGCATAGATTTGACGAAAGATTTTAATAAGGATGAATACTGCCAAGTGGTTTATAGAATTTTTTGAGGCTTCATTTCAGAAGAAGTCGGATCAGCAACAAGGGAAGAAACTCGCCGATGAGTTCTTTGCTAATTTTATATATTTTACTCCAATCAAACTTGAATTACTCGAATCTTATCTTAATATAGGCCAAATCAACCTTTTCTACAAATCGCTCATCGATTTAAAATACCTGATTGAATTTTCAGACAACCTAAACCGCTACTGGCACCTTATACGTGGATATTCTGAAGCATTGTCGAAGTTAAAGGCTGATCAGTCGGTTAAGAGTTCAAAAAAATTATACAGCAATTATTTTGACAAGTATGGTGACCGTCGCTCTATCAGAAACGAACATTGGTTTGAAAAAAAGCGATGGGATTTTCTTGATGAGCTTCATTCTATTTATACTGAGGATGAACTTAGTGCATTTATTTACAAGTATCAGCAGATCTTGAATGACAATCTGGAAATCTATATTTCGTTTATGATGGTGTTTATAAATGAACTTCAGAGACAAAAATCAGTTTCAATAGGTCATAAGGTTATGTCCTGAATTGTTTCTTTGTTAAACATTTTATCTATGTTGCTTTTTTTGTGGTGAAAATTCAGAAGGATTTCTACTTTTAGGGTGGATTAATACAATAAACTGCGGGGAGAGATGGGAAATTTTATAGATTTACAAATATTATTGGCTGAAGATAATGGCATTAATCAACGGATTGCCACACTGATTTTTGCTCAGATGGGTATGCGGTTCGATGTTGCTTCAAACGGTATGGAAGCATTGGAGATGGCTAAGAAGAAAAACTATGATATCATTCTGATGGATATCAAAATGCCGATTATGGATGGTCTCGATGCAACACGTGAAATTCGTGCATTTGAAAAGGAATCAGAGGTAAAAGTTCCTGCTTATATTGTTGCGCTGACAGCTTCTGAAGTTTTGGATAGCAGAAATGTCTGTATGGCAGCCGGAATGGATGAATTCATGGAGAAACCAATTAAAGAAACACTTCTGCGCGAATTATTTTTTAGAATATTTGAATGAATACTTGATTTGTAATACCCATTTCTTGTTTATTCCCCGGTTTTCAATTCATTTTCTACCTGTATTTTGCTTGTCGATTTACTTTTTCGACGTACAACTCAATTTTATCAACTTTTTTATTTTGGTTTGTTATACGCATATTCACAAATCTGATGAATATTGATGTTATTTAAATTGCTGATGTATAGTTATATAGGTTAATTCTTGTAGTTTTATATTTGTTAATGAATCTTATTATTTAGAACCCGATTAAATTCCATATCGGGTTGGAATACTGATTGATCATTAATACTTTTACAAACTAACATTTTTAATATCAACCTATGAAACGAATATCACTTCTGACAATCCTGTTTCTTTCATTATCTATTCTATCAAATGCCCAGGAATCCACAAAATGGCGTGGAGTAAATTCTTCAGGAATTTATACTGTCGATAAACTTTTGCCACAATGGCTAGTTGAAGGTCCTCAGATCATCTGGACATTTGATAAGTTGGGGCAAGGATTCTCATCGCCGGCAATAGCCAATAATAAAATATACATTAACGGAATGGTTGACGGACAAGCAGTATTGTTTATACTCGACCAGAACGGCAAAGAACTTCAGCAATTCAAATACGGAAAAGAATTTGATACCAGTTTCCCCGGAACACGATCAACTCCTACAATCGCAGGTGATTTGGCATATCTACTGACCGGAAATGGAAAATTAACTTGCCTCGATCTTAAATCCGGCAAACCGGTTTGGGAAAAGGATTTCCTTACCAATTTCGACGGAACAAATATTACCTGGGGCTATACTGAATCAATTTTGATTGATGGTTATAAACTGTTCTGCACTCCCGGTGGAAAAACAAATAACGTGATGGCCTTAAACCGCATGAACGGCGAAACTATCTGGAATTGTAGTGGATTGGGTGAATTGTCTGCTTATTGCACTCCGCTTTTAATTAAACTTTCTGGTCGCCAGCTATTGGTAACTCATACTGCCAGCAATGTTTTGGGAATTGATGCCGCGACCGGAAAAATGCTTTGGAATTTTGCCCATCCTAATCAGTGGGCAGTTCATCCTAACACTCCGATCTATCATGATGGTGGTTTGTTCGTTTTCAGCGGATATGGACAAGGTGGCGAAAAACTTAAACTGAGTGCCGACGGAAGTTCGGTAACCAAAGAATGGGAAATCAAGAGCTTCGACAGCCGCATGGGCGGAGCAGTTTTAATTGACGGCTACCTTTACGGATCGGGTGACAATGGGCGCAGCTGGCAATGCATCAACTGGAAAACCGGCGAACAAAAATACTCTTCAACCGAGGTTGGAAAAGGAGTTACCATTGGTGCAAATAAAACACTGATCGGCTATTCAGAAAAAGGGGAATTGTTTATGGCCGATGCTAATCCTTTAGGATTTAAGGTAATCAGCAAAACTAAAGTGACTTTGGGTGCTGAACAGCATTGGGCACATCCTGTCATCAACAATGGTATTTTGTATGTGCGTCATGGAAATGTTCTGATCGCCTATAAAATTATAGAGTAACTAACGGGTTAAAAATTAAATAATATGCTTAGGGAAGAAGCTTCTAACTTAATTGAAGTTGACGTTAAATCTGATGGGTTTTATAAACTGATCAGTTTGTCGAATCAACAAAGTAGGAAACAATTTGGCGATAAAGGTTATGTGTTTGCACA
>JBBQMW010000012.1:0-45992 GCA_038329265.1 Bacteroidales bacterium
AGTAGTAAAAACAGTCTTCATCTGTAGAAAATGCTTTATTGAATTTAATTGAGTTCACTCCTTTAAATTGATTTCTTTCATTCATGCTACAAAAGTAGCTATTATTTATTTGTTGGGCGGTCTAAACGCCTATACCTAAAAGAAGATTTGTCATTAGCTATTTCAGCCGATGATTTATTGAAAAGCCTAATAAAAAAGGAAGGCGTTGAATCCAAATAAAAAGAGGTAAACTTTCGAATGCCGCAACTTTTGTATCTTCAACTTCTTTGGATCTATTACTTTCCACCTTTCCGTTTTTTGGTTAAATCCAACAACCCATTTACAATGGTCATCGGATGAGTCAGATTTCAAGCTCGTGAAAATTAACATTCCGTTCAAAATCTTAAAAATCGTTTTTAACAGGATATCCATCAAGATTAGCATACCTTTGTGTCTTCGAAAATATTATGGGGATGGAATCAAATTTCTTACCGAAAACATGGAGTCTGTTTAAAAAAGGGCTCTTATTTAAAAATTTATCAAACGACATATTTGCCGGAATAATCGTTGGAATCGTTGCCTTGCCATTGGCCATTGCATTTGCCGTGGCTTCAGGAGTTTCTCCTGAAAAGGGCATTATTACAGCAGTTGTAGCCGGTTTTATTATTGCATTGTTGGGTGGTAGCCGGGTACAGATTGGCGGACCAACCGGTGCATTTATAATTATTGTCTACGGAATCCTTCAGAAGTATGGGTTTAACGGGTTAATGATTTCGACCATACTGGCAGGGCTAATGATGATCGCTTTCGGATTTCTCCGTCTGGGCTCAATCCTTAAATTTTTTCCACATCCGTTAATAGTAGGTTTTACAAGTGGTATCGCACTGGTTATATTCTCTACTCAGATTAAAGATGCGATGGGTTTGCCAATCGATAAACTGCCAGCTGAGTTTCTTTCAAAATGGGAAGTCTACTTTCAACAGTTACAAAATCTAAATCAGTCGGCAGTTCTCATCACGATTGGAACCATTTTGATTACAGTTTTTTCAGGGAGACTGATTCCTAAAATTCCCGGATCTTTTATCGCTATTGTGTTTATGACGATACTCGTTTCGGCTTTTGGACTTCATGTAAATACCATTGAAAGTGTGTTCGGTGCTATTCCAAATTCGTTTAGCTTTTCATTGCCACAAGTTCAGTTCAACCAACTAGGGCAATATATGCAACCTGCGTTAACCATTGCTTTGCTGGGTTCAATTGAGTCCTTACTTTCGGCAGTAGTAGCCGACGGGATGATCAGTAGTAATCACCGATCGAACACTGAACTTATTGCACAGGGAATTGCAAATGTGGTCACCCCGTTTTTTGGAGGAATTCCAGCCACCGGAGCTATTGCGCGTACTGCAACGAACGTGAGAAATAATGGACGTACACCAATTTCAGGAGTTATTCACGCAATTACTCTTTTACTGATCATGCTATTCTTTGGCAAATGGGCAATCCTTATTCCTATGCCCTGCCTGGCCGGAATCCTGATTGTTGTTTCATACAACATGAGTGAAATGAAATCATTCTTTTCCATTCTAAGAGGACACAAATACGATATTTTTATTCTTCTCAGCACTTTTATCCTAACCGTTTTTGTCGATCTGACAGTTGCAATTGAAGTGGGCGTTGTACTTTCTTCATTGCTGTTCATGCAGCGCATGTCAAATTTGAGTAAAGTAATTCCTATTGAAAACGAATCGGACACTCTGGAAAACTATGCTGATATTCCCAAAGGGGTCGAAATATTCGAAATCAGCGGTCCGTTCTTTTTTGCAGCTGCTCGCCGGTATGAAGAAACTCTTAAAGAGATAAGCCACACCTCAAAAGTGGTAATAATCCGCATGAGGCATGTCCCATTTATCGATGGTACCGGATTGCGAAACCTGAAGCAAACACTCAAAGACCTTAAATCGCGTAGAATACAGATTATTCTATCAGGAGTGCAGCCTGAAGTCCTTGAAGAACTAGAAAAAGGTGGTATAAGTGAGCTGATTGGATCTGTTAATATCTGTACAAATTTCGATCTGGCATTGGCCCGGATGGAAATTGTACTGAAGAAGGTGGCTTAAATCGCTATTGAATATTAGAAAAGTCAGGTATTTCGGGAAGATAAGCATAGGTATTTTCAGTATAATCAATCGAACAGCAAAAGTGATCCATTCCGTTACTTACAATCAGGAACTTCACTTTCAACTGCATATTGTATCGAACAATCTGATCGAATGTTTGCTGACTGATTTTTACTCCTGGAGCCTTGAATTCAGCGGCCAAAGCCGGAAGGCCGGAACGGTCGAACACTACCAAATCAGCACGCTGCGGGTTATTATTCACTTTTACCAAAGCCTCAACTGTAATTAAACCAAGAGAGTATTTTTTCTCAGTAACCAAAAATTGCACAAAATTTTGGCGCACCCATTCTTCCGGAGTCAGCCGGACAAACTTTTTCCGAAGTGAATCGAAAATATAGTCTTTCCCATCTGTAGTTTTAAATCTGAAAGAATATTCGGGCAAATTCAATTTTTGCATGACGATGCCAACAAAGTTTGTATTTTTGTCATTATTCAGGCGATAAAAGTATAATAAAATTGACCATTAGACAATTGACTATTTACCAATGTATTTTCGGATTCAGTGACATAAATAGTAAATGGTCAATTTCAAAATAGTAAATGTTTATTCTGATATGAAGACAAAAGAAGAAATTGTATCGAATTGGCTACCGAGGTATACCGGAAGGGCTTTAGAAGAATTTGATGAGCTGATTTTGCTGACCAATTTCCACATGTACGTGGACATGTTTGCCGAAAAATTCGGAGTACCGGTGGTGGGTGAAAACAGAAACATGCCCAATGCAAGTGCCGAAGGAATCACTATCATCAACTTTGGCATGGGTAGCCCAAACGCCGCTACCATGATGGATTTGCTGAGCGCGGTTCATCCAAAAGCCGTACTTTTTCTGGGAAAATGCGGTGGTCTGAAACCAAAGAATCAGTTAGGTGATTTTATTTTGCCGATTGCTGCCATACGGAGCGAAGGTACTTCGAATGATTATTTACCACCTGAAATTCCTGCACTACCGGCATTTAACTTACAGCGTGCGGTTTCAACAGCGATTCGTAACCGGAAACACGATTATTGGACGGGAGTTGTTTATACCACCAATAAACGCGTTTGGGAATATGATGAGCGATTTAAGAAATATCTGGAAAAATCGAGAGCTATGGCCATCGATATGGAAACGGCAACCATTTTTACGGTAGGTTTCTGCAATCAAATTCCTTCCGGAGCATTACTTTTGGTGTCAGATCAGCCGATGATTGAGACTGGGGTAAAAACGGAAAAAAGCGATCAGATTGTTTCGAATAACTTTGTAAAAGAACATCTGGAAACCGGGATTGACGCTTTGCTTGAGATCAGGAATAACGGTGAATCGGTTAAACATCTGAAATTTTAAACCTTACATGGCGGCACTAACTTTTGAGGAAATATTAGGCAATCTGCAAAAAAAAATCTACCACCCCATTTACTTTTTGATGGGAGAGGAAACCTATTTTATCGATAAAATCAGCGATTACATTGCAGATCATGTGTTAACCGATGCTGAAAAGGGATTTAATCAGACCATTCTTTACGGAAAAGACCTTGATCCAAATACAATTATTGGGAATGCCCGCAGATTTCCGATGATGGCCAACCATCAGGTTATTATTGTACGTGAGGCTCAAAATATCAAGGCTATCGAAGAACTTGAAACATACGTCAAAAACCCATTACCATCGACCATTCTGGTGATTTGTTACAAGTACAAAACGCTTGATAAACGAAAGACATTCCCCAAATTAATTGATCAGAAAGGAATTCTTTTCGAATCGAAAAAGATTTACGACAATCAGTTACCTGCATGGATTACAAGTTACCTTAAAAGCCAGCAATACACCATTTCGCCTCAGGCTGCAGCAATGATTGCTGAATATTTAGGAGCCGATCTAAGCAAAGTTTCCAACGAACTGGATAAACTCATTATTTCTTTACCCGCCGGAACACAGATTTCACCTGACCATATTGAGAAAAACATTGGCATCAGCAAAGAATTTAATGTGTTTGAACTTCAGAATGCACTGGGCGAACGCGATATGCTCCGAGCTAACCGGATTATCAATTATTTTGGTGATAATCCTTCAAACAATCCGGCTCCAATGGTCATTTCAACGCTGTTTGGCTATTTCTCTAAAATACTGAATTACCATTTTCTGGAAGATAAATCGCAAAATAATGCTGCATCAGTTCTTCAGGTTCACCCATTTTTTGTAAAGACTTACGTTTCTGCCGCTAAAAACTACAACATTAAAAAATTGGTCGAGATTGTTGGCATATTGCGTGAATACGATATGAAAACAAAAGGCTTCGGCAATGTTTCAGCGACGCCAGCCGACCTACAAAGGGAAATGATTTACCGGATTTTACATTAATTTTTTTTAATTATGACTATCATTCTTATTGCAATAACAGTTGCTGTTTCATATGCAGCTTTCAATAATGCCAAACTGATGGATATGCTTCAGTTTAATGCCAGTAAAATAGTCCACAGAAAAGAATATTACCGGCTGATCACCCATGCTTTTATTCATGCCAACTGGGAACATCTTTTTGTGAATATGATTGTACTGTTTTCGTTTGGCCGCGCTATCGAAGCCTATTTCAAATACAATTTTGGAGACAAGCACATTATATACTATTTTCTATTGTATTTCGGAGGAATTCTGGCTTCCAACATTTATGCGTTAATTAAATACCACAATAATTATTTCTATAATTCTGTTGGAGCCTCGGGTGCAGTCTCTGCCGTACTTTTTGCTGCCATATTTTTCGACCCATGGAACAAGATCTATTTCTTTGGCATTTTGCCTATTCCCGGAATTGTATTTGCAGGTCTGTACTTAGTTTACTCGTATCAAATGAGTATGAAGAAAAAAGATAATGTTGCCCACGATGCACATTTTCTGGGAGCTTTGTATGGTTTTATATTTCCGGTGTTGCTCAATCCTCAGTTATTTAGCGTGTTTCTGGATAAACTTTTCCGATTGTAATGGAAAGCAAAGCCATTTTTCTGGATCGCGACGGTGTTTTAATCAACAACCATGAGCATTATTACATCTGGAAACAGGAACAAATGCAGTTTGTTGATGGAGCATTCGAGAATTTGAAATTGCTTATTCAGAAAGGATTTCTACTATTTGTGGTCAGTAATCAGGGAGGAATTTCGAAAGAAATATACACAAAAACTGAAATCCTGAAACTTCACAAGGAACTGATTCAGTGCTTCAAAAATAAAAAGATAGAAATAAAGGAAATTGTTTTTTGTCCTCATCATCCTGAAATTGAACGATGTATGTGCCGAAAACCTGACTCGTTGCTGATCGACAAACTTGTTGCCAAATACAATCTTTGCAAATCACATTCCTATTTTATCGGCGATAGCGAATCTGATATGCAGGCTGCAAGAAAAGCAGGAATTCAGGAAATAAAAATAGTGGCCAACCAAACTATGTATCCTTTCATTTCATTCCTTATTCAATGAGCATCGGGAAGTACATATTAGTCAACGGATCGTTCGTCCCAACCGATGAATACCGGATTTCATTTTCAGAATCAGCAGCTTTTCTTTTTTCTGAAAAAATCAGATCGGTGCGCACTGTTTTTCCTTTTTTTAAAGAAACTCTGAAAATTATCAAATTTCAACTCCGGATATTTGGACATACATTCCCTGATTTTACGAGCAACGACGGAGCCGGTTTGAAACGACAATTGGAACGTACACTGACCAAGAACAAACATTTTATGGGAGCACTTTTCATTGTTTCATTTCGATTCAATGAGCAAAAAGTGCAATACTCCATTCAATCTATGAAACTCGAAAACACCGGTTACGAGCTAAATGAAAAAGGATTGTATGTTGAACTATTTGACGAAATCCGAAAATCGGCATCATCAATTTCTATGTTGTCGATAGGCTCAAAGAATTACTGGAATATTGCCAGAAATCAGTTGACCAATCCGATGATCGACCACTTTTTAATCACAAACACTGACAATCAGATTATCGAGATTCCGGAATCCAACATTTATATCATCAAAGATAAATTGGTAAGGGGAGCCAGCATCCAACATGGAGCTTACCAGGACATTTCCAAGCCGCTCATGTTGAATATTTTCGCAAAATCAGGATTACAGTACAGTGAGATTGATGGAATTACGATTCAGGATCTGAGGGAATCGGAAGAAATTATGACGGTAAATGCAATAGATGGAATCAGGTGGATTGTTGGATTTGAAGGTAAGAGATTCTTTAGCAATACAATAAGGAAAATAAGTGAAGCATTTAATCAAAGCATCATTAGTTAAGTGAAGGATTTTCAGGAAAATTTTCCCACATGGAATATCGTCCTCCAATAGCCCGTACTGATTCGGTCCACATCTTATTTTCTTCGAAGTTCATCAAATCTGCCTGCGAAATATCGGCAACCAGCCATGAATTTTCATTAATCTCTTCCTCAAGTTGCCCTGCATCCCATCCTGAATAGCCTAAAAAGAAACGAACCTGATTGCGATCAGCAAGGCCCAATTTAATTTGAAGTTTTAATGCATCAAAATCGCCGCCCAAATAGAGTTTTTCCTTAATAAGTACGCTGCCCGGAATCACATCACCCAAAGTATGAATAAAATAAATTGAGTCTGTTCCAACTGGACCTCCAATATGAATTTCAGCATCGAAGTCAGGGAAATCAACAAAAATATCCTCAACCGGATAATCGACTTTTTTATTCAGAATAAAACCAACAGCTCCACTTTCGGTATAAGATGCAATGATTATAATTGAACGGTTAAAATAACTTCCGCTCAAAAATGGTTCTGCAATCAATATATGTCCTTGTTTTGGAGCAACATGATTGGTTTCAATTTTGAATATGTTGGTGTTTATTTTCATCTGTCAAACTTGATTGTAGAAATATAAGAAATCCAACATTCAAATCAAAGAAATTATTCATTTCCTGATGAATATTTTCAAATATTTAGATATAAGCGAGTTAAATGGCTGTGAAAAGTAAAATCAACCGGTAATAAAAGGCAAAAACAGAAAAGTATATTTACAAATAAAGACTCGAACGTCTTATATTTTATTTTTCTTCAACTATAACGTAGATATCTTCATCAGCCTTTTTCATCAAAAATTGTTCGCGGGCAAACTTCTCAAGGTTCTCGTCATTGGTTTGCAATTCGATTAATTTTCGCTTGTCGGCATCAATTTTGTGTTTATAAAAGTCAACCTGTTCTTGCAATAGAGCGAGTTCCTTTTGGTTCTGTTTGTGTTGAATCAGGTTATTCTCATCGAAAAACATAATCCATACCACAAAACAAGCTAAAGCTATAAGGTATTTATTTATAACAGATGTCGTTATTTTCAGAATTAAGTCTTTGACTTTCATAGCAATTATTTTGAACAAAAATAGATTTTTCTGCGACAAAAAAAAAGGAGATGAATGAATTCATCTCCTTTGCTGCAAAAAAAATCTTTATTCCTGATCAGGAAGAAAATTGGGATACATATAGTCCTTGGGTGATACGAAATTTTCTTTAATCGTCCGGATGGAAGTCCATCGAAGAAAATTAAATACTGAACCTGCTTTGTCGTTGGTACCCGAGCCACGAGCGCCCCCAAAAGGTTGTTGACCAACTGTTGCTCCGGTAGGCTTGTCGTTAATATAGAAATTGCCGGCAGCATTCTCAAGACGCTTGGTAATTTTCTCAATGTTATATCGATCCTGAGAAAAAACAGCACCAGTTAATGCATAGGCCGATGTTTTATCTAAAATATCCAGAGTTTTGTCGAGGTCTTCATCTTCATATACAAAAATAGTAAGTATCGGACCAAATAACTCTTCAACCATGGTAATATAATCAGCTTTTTTTGCCAGAATTACCGTTGGCTGAATAAAGTAGCCTACCGTTTTATCACATTTACCGCCAAACAGCACTTCGGCATCGGCATCAGTACGCGCCCTTTCAATAAACCCAGCCAGTTTATCAAATGAAGATTCATCGATCACCGCATTTACAAAATTGGTGAAATCTTCAGGTGGTCCCATTTTAACGGTGGCTAGCTCATTTCCAAATCGTTCGCGCACCTCAGCCCAAATACTTTGTGGAATGTAGGCTCTCGAAGCTGCCGAGCATTTTTGTCCCTGATATTCGAACGCTCCACGCACCATTGCAATAGCTAGCGCCTGTGGGTCGGCAGTAGGATCGGCAAAAATAAAATCCTTGCCTCCAGTTTCACCAACTATTCGCGGATATGATTTGTATTTATAAATGTTTTCTCCGATGGTTTTCCAAATGCTCTGAAAGACTCCGGTGGATCCGGTGAAATGAATTCCGCCGAAATAGGGAGATTGAAGTACCACATCGGCTGCAGCAGGACCACCAACATAAACCAGGTTAATCACTCCGTCAGGCAAACCTGCTTCCTGAAAAACTTCCATAATTACTGCAGCAGAATACACGGCGGTTTTCGAAGGTTTCCAAACCACAACATTTCCCATCATTGCCGGAGCTGCTGGCAAATTACCTGCAATTGAGGTGAAATTGAAAGGAGTGAGCGCAAAGATGAAACCTTCCAGAGCCCTAAATTCATTGTAATTCCAAATTCCGGGAGCCGATTCGGGTTGCATTTTATAAATATCGGTCATGCAACGTACTCCGAACCTGAAAAAATCGGCCATTTCGCAAGCTGCATCAATTTCAGCCTGAAAGGCATTCTTCGATTGTCCCAACATGGTTGCAGCATTGATTTTAGCTCGGTATGGTCCGGCAAATAAGTCGGCAGCTTTCAGAAAAATAGCAGCACGATGATGCCATGCCATCGAATTCCATTTCTCACGGGCAATCATAGCCGCATCAATGGCCATTTGCACATGGGAAGCATCACCCTGGTAAAAATAGCCGAGTGTATGATTAATGTCATGCGGAGGCGAAATTCGAACCCTTCGGTCGGTGGTTACTTCTTTACCTCCGATGATCATCGGAAGTTCAAGCTCTACTGACCTCAATTCGTGAAGCATTTCCTTCAACTCTTTTCTTTCCGGAGAACCTGGAGCATAGCTTTTTATTGCTTCATTCTTAGCAATCGGAATGTTAAAAAATCCTTTTGACATGGCTTATCTATTTTTAAATTAACTTAGTAATACAGCCACAAAACTAAAATTTCAGAAGCGGATAATTCCTAATAAAAATCACATTTCAAAATTCTGCTTAAATTGTACGAAATACAATTGGAATTTAAATTTTACTATATTTATTGCCTCTAAAAGACCGAATGTTGTCGCAATTCAATGCTAAAAATAATAACTAGATCAATAATAAGTCGTTATCATGTTGAAGCCAAAAACGAGATTCTAAAAATCGTTGGTCTTCATGTGTTTCTGATTCTCGGACTCTTAACCGGGATCTTCATGTTTACAACCGATTTGATAGGCATTTCGACCAATGAATGCTTGCCAGGCGATGTTGCAATCGTTACTATTTTTGGAATTGGTATTTATGGATTGCGTCACATGCCATTAAGATGGGTCGTACGTTTATTCTTTTTGGTGCCAGTTATTACCTATTTTTTCTTCATTTCCAATACAACCTCAATTTATCCAAACCATCTTTCGCTTTCATATTCTTTATGGTCCCTTATTCCTTTTTTTGCTTTTTTCCTGATTTTTAGCAATGACAAGAAAGACCTGACCATATTTTATGGCCTTTCTGTTATTACTCTATTCTTGCATATTTATATGGCTGGCTTCTCCGATCTATTATTTTCATTTCGTTGGGAAGAAACCGATATTTCTTTTCATCCAATCCTGACACTTACCGCATTTTTTCTGGTATCGCTTTTGGTTTTCCTGAACTTTCAGTTTACAATCAACCAATTGACCGAGGGAAAAGAAGAGGTAGAAAAATTAATCAATCAAACCATTCGCAATTTACCGAATGGCATGATGCTGTTGGAAATTGTCAACGATGAATTCGAAACGCCTTCACACCTTGTAGTGCGAAAAACAAATCTGGCCTTTGAACGAAATTTCAGGATTACTTCCCGTGAAATAAAAGATCAACAGGCAGATATTGTACTCCCCAAAATTTTCAGGGATGCATTCGATTGGAACAAGCAATACTTAAAATCTAAAAAGAATCATTTTTCATTCTATCTTGACCGACTCGATAAATATTTCGAAGTCGATACATTCACCCTTGGAAAAAATCAGATTGTCAGTTTATTTTCAGATGTCACTGCAAAACAACGCACAATTCTTGATCTTGAAGAGAACAAGCTGCGCTATCAGGTTCTATTAGAAGCTATTCCTGATTTATTCTTCATTATCGATAAAGATGGAATTTATGTGGATTTTGTTTTCAAGGCCACTGAAGGATTACAAATAAAGCCAGAGGACATTATTGGGAATTCGATTTTTGAAGTTGGATTTTCTGAAAAAATGTCGAGTAAAATTATTCAGTGTATTCAAAATTGCATCGAATTTGATTCCATTGAAACCATTGAATATGCCCTCGAAGTGGCAGGTTCATCAGCTTTATTCGAGATGCGTATCGCTCGTCTGAATGATCATTCGGTAATTTCTCTTGCCCGCGATATAACCAACAGAAAATTGGTCGAAATCAAATTGGAAGAAGCCAAAAATAAAGCTGAAGAAGCTGACCGCTTGAAAACTGCTTTCCTTGCCAATATATCGCACGAAATCCGTACACCGATGAATGCCATTATCGGATTCTCCAAAATGATCGGATCATCAGACTTTGACGATGAAGAGAAGGGCAAATTTGTTGAAATCATTATTACTAACGGAAAATTGCTTCTCACGCTGATAAACGACATGATAAGCCTGTCGAAAATTGAGAGCAACACCTTAGTGGTTAAAAAGTTGCCTTGCAAGTTAAACGACCTCATGGACGGATTGTACAAAGAATTCGGTTATGACTTGGAAGACCGCAAAAACATCACACTTAAGCTTGTGTGCGACAGTTTAAATCCGAAATTCATGGTAACAACCGACCCTGTTTTGCTTCAGGCCATACTTCAAAAACTAATAGACAATGGTATTAAGTTTACCGAAGAAGGCGAAGTTGAATTTGGGTACAAAATCCTTGAAACCAATCAACTGGAGTTTTTTGTTCGGGATTCGGGAATTGGAATTGCCGAGCGTGATCAGGAACGGATTTTCGAACGTTTTCACCAACTCGACAACCGCACCATCCGTGCTTATGAAGGAACTGGTCTTGGGTTATCAATTGCACAGCACTACGTGAGATTATTAGGTGGAAGTTTGCAGGTTAATTCCAAATTGGGCAAAGGTTCGGTATTTGCATTTCGCATGCCATACGTCAAAGAAGAAAGTCCGTTGAAAATCGTCCGCTAAAAATTAGTTTTCAGTCACATTCGAGATCAACCAAAATTCGGAACCAATCATTAAAACTTCTTATTTTACCGCTGAATTAGCAATTACGAATCCTACCAAACGATCGTAACGACTTGCCTGATCGCGGTAATAAACCAGAATCTGATATTCATTTTCGGTAATAAAAAATGATCCTTCAATATTTTCGGCATCCGCTTTTTTTGCACCGTCGGCCACATATACGTATTGATAATTGTAATAACCCTGTTTAAGCAGCAATGCCAATTCGTATCCCCCACGCTCATAATTCCATTTCATTCCGTTGGTTTTATTGGCATTCCATCCGGTTAGAGCGCCAAAAACATTCACTGAACCTCCAAGTAACTGACTGGGCAGCGGCAGGAAAAAATGTACAAATTCATAGTCACAATCCGTATCGTAATCTGAAACCCGATCCTGACTTTCAATGATATAATTACCGTTCATTTCCTGATAGGGATTGTAGGTTTTATTGCTTCTAAGCTCATCAGGAATTAAGGCAGCGTGAAAATACGGTCTGACAAACTTGATTTCACCAACATTCTCGCCATTGTGACGTGCCGTTCGGATATCAAAAAACCGAAACTCGTTTCCACCGGGGAAAACATTTTCTTTGGAATAATCATAGCTTAAAATTTTGTCCTGAATATTGCTCGGTTTTAAATTACGAATGGCATTGTCCCATCGGCGATTTTGCATCAGCACAACTTTAATTTCATCCCGGGGATTCAACAACCGAAGCTTTTCATGAAAGATTTTAAAATCAACCTCCTGATTTGCCCCATTAAACGGGTCGAAGGTTGCCTTTTTAACCAGAGGTTCAATCCTGACCAACTGCTCAACGACGTAAAACCGTTGAATTAAAACCAGATTATTGCGATCATTGTCTTCGAATACGACCAGTGCGTAATTGCCTGACAATTTGGGGTTGCAATCTTCATTGGGTATCTGAAGCTGATAATTGACAAATTTAACGGTTGTATTTTTGCTCACGGCAAAATCCGTAATTTGATTATCCTGAATTCCATCGATATATTCGCTTTGCTGCAAATATGTTTCATTCCAGTCAGCATCACAATGAATGATTGTATAGGAATAATTTTTGGTATCTTCGGCGAGGTCATCAAATTTGAGTACAAGCGCAACATCGCTGCCTAACACATATTCAGGGTTCGAAAGTTCACTTCCCACGCGGTAAAGCTGCACTGTCTTTATTTCTTCGTGGTAAATGGCATTCTGGTAATAAAATTTTTCTGCTTTAGTTGAAGCACCTGAACTCAATGCAAAAAAGATCAGTAGAATGGTGAAAAAAAGTATTGATTTTCGATTCATGTGAATGCTATATTTTTATCCGGACAATCCAACAAATTGGCTTATATCTGAAGGTTTATAATTAATCATGCGCCTAAATAACGCTTGCAGAACGATAAATATTTCAGATCGTATAAGTTTATGAAACAAAGATTGTGAAAAGATCTTTAATTTTTTACTTTTAGCAACCTATTATTAACCATACGAGGGAACACCATGTCAAAGGTTATCAATTTAAAACGAGGATTAAATATACGGTTGAAAGGGGAAGCCTGGAAAGTTCTTGAAACTTCGTTTGAAGCAGTCAGGCTCGCACTTAAACCAACCGATTTTCCAGGACTTTCACCAAAAATACTGGTCAAAGCCGGTCAGAAAGTCAAGGCCGGGGAACCCTTATTTTTCGACAAAAAAAATCCCGAAATTCTATTTACATCACCTGCCAGTGGTGAAGTTTTGGCTATCAACAGGGGCGAACGCAGGAAAGTACTTGAAATTGTCATACAAACAGATGGTATAAACAATTCAGTTGAATTCACAAAAGCTGATCCGCAAAAACTAACCCGCACAGAAATAAAGGAACAACTTAAGAAAAGCGGCTTGTGGTCATTCCTAAAACAACGTCCGTATGGAACTGTGGCAAAACCTGAAAGCACACCACTTCACATTTTCATTTCTGGGTTTGATTCGGCACCTCTTGCTCCTGATTATGAATTTATCCTGAATGGACAGGTTTCTTCTTTTCAGACCGGAATCAATGCGCTTGCCAAATTAACAGATGGGAAAATTCATGTTGGAATTAGTCCCGATCAGGCTAATGGATTTTTCTCCGGAATAAAAAACATTGTGATCACCCAATTTTCAGGACCGCATCCGTCCGGAAATGTTGGCATACAGATTCATCATGTAAGCCCAATCAGTAAGGGTGATTTAATCTGGACCATCAGTCCTCAGGAAGTCATCTACATCGGACGGCTGTTCGAAACAGGCAAGATCGATCTCACAAAAATCATTGCATTGGTCGGATCAGAAGTAAAATTTCCAAAATATTATCGTGTAACTCATGGAGCCAACCTTTCAGGCTTGTTGAAAGATGCCACAAAAAAAGAAGTTACGGAACGTTTTATCTCAGGAAATGTGCTGACAGGTTCACACATTGAATATGACGATTACCTGGGATTCTTCGATCAGCAAATTACGGTAATTCCTGAAGGTGATTATTCCGAATTTTTAGGTTGGGCAATGCCCCGATTGAACAAATACAGCATTTCCCGATCTTATTTTTCGTGGCTGACCCCCAAAAAAGAATACAAAGCAGACGCCAATCTGAATGGGGAAGAGCGTGCATATGTCGTTACCGGACAATACGATAAGGTTCTCCCGATGGATATTCTACCCGTATTTCTGGTAAAAGCAATCATTGCTGAAGACATTGACAAAATGGAACAGCTGGGCATTTATGATGTGATTGAAGAAGATATGGCCTTATGTGAATATGTATGCACATCAAAAACTGAAGTTCAGAGCATATTACGAAACGGCATCAATTTGATGATCAAAGAACTGGGTAATTAATACGCAAATAAAGTCATTCGAAATAAATGAAATCACTCCGGAAATATTTAGACAAAAAGAAGCCGCTTTTTAAACCAGGCGGCAAACTGGCCAAATTCGGTTCAACATTTGGCGCCATTGAAACTTTTCTGTTTACGCCCAATCATACCTCCAAATCAGGAACTCATATCCATGACGCCATTGATTTAAAACGGACAATGACCGTTGTAATCCTGGCTATGGTTCCGGCATTGCTCTTTGGAAGTTGGAACATTGGCTACCAAAACGGCCTTGCTTTTGGCATTGAACGGGGACTGCTCGAAAACTTCATGTTTGGATTCCTGAAGATACTTCCGATCATGATTGTCTCCTATGGAGTTGGTCTTGGAATTGAATTTATCGCAGCACAAATCCGGGGACACGAAGTGAACGAAGGATACCTGGTAACCGGAATATTAATTCCACTCATCCTACCAATAAATATTCCGCTTTGGATGGTTGCCCTTGCCGTTGCATTTGCTGTAATTTTTGGCAAAGAAATCTTCGGCGGAACCGGCTATAATATTATGAACGTGGCGCTTATCGCCCGTGCATTTTTATTTTTTGCATATCCTTCGCAAATGTCGGGCGATGCAGTATGGGTATACGAATTACCATCAAAAGTTCCGGTCGACGGATTTTCCGGAGCAACCCCACTGGCGCAATTGGCGCAGGAAGCAGGTTCAAAACTGCACTCATTTTACGACATGTTCATGGGTTTCATCCCAGGTTCAATTGGCGAAACATCAACATTGGCTGTTTTAATCGGAGCTGCAATCCTGATTTTCACAGGCATCGGGAGTTGGAAAATAATGCTCTCAACGGTTCTTGGCGCGCTGGCTATCGGATTCCTTTGCAACATACTTGCAGTGAATGAATATATGGCTTTACCTCCTTATTTTCATCTGGTTATGGGAGGTTTTGCATTTGGAACCGTATTTATGGCAACCGATCCGGTGACTGCTGCCCATACCGAAAAGGGCAAATGGATTTATGGATTCATGATCGGAGCATTGGCAGTTTTGATCCGGGTATTCAATCCGGCGTATCCCGAAGGAATGATGCTTGCTATTCTGCTTATGAATGTTTGGTCACCGCTTATTGATTATTTTGTGGTCGAAGGGCACATCAAACGCCGACTGAAAAAAGCCAAACTGAAAGCAAACGATTAAAAAGGAAAACTATGAAGAACTTTAGTAATACTTATATTTTCACCTTCTCCATAATAATGGTTGTCATTGTTGCTTTGCTATTATCGCTGGCGGCCATGCAATTAAAGCCATTTCAGGATAAGAATATTGAGATTGAGAAAAAACAAAATATTCTCGCCTCCATCCGCATTAAATCTACGGTTAAAGATGCCGTTGATTTATATGCCAAATACATTACCGACAGTTATGTACTCAACAACAAAGGCGAAAAACAGGAAGGTATTGATGCATTTACCGTTGAACTAAAAAATGAATTGAGCAAACCTGCCGCAAAAAGAATGCTCCCGGTATATGTTGGCACACTCGACGATCAGACAAATGCATATGTAGTGCCTCTCCGTGGCAAAGGACTTTGGGGCCCGATCTGGGGATACATTTCATTGCAACCGGATATGAATACTGTTTATGGAACAGTATTCGACCATCAGGGCGAAACTCCCGGACTGGGCGCTGAAATTTCTACTGAATGGTTTCAGAAACCTTTTATCGGAAAAACTCTGTTTAAAGACTCTACTCAATTCGTTTCGATTAAAGTACTGAAAGGTGGAGCAAAAAAAGAAGATCCACATGCGGTGGATGCCATCTCTGGAGGAACAATTACTTCAAAATCGCTTGAGGCGATGCTGGATTCCTGCCTGATTCAATACAAACCGTATTTCATTCAAACCCGTCACAATTAAAACACGATAACAATGAGCATAATCTCTTCAAAAAACTTTAAACTGCTGGCGAATCCTCTAAATTTAGAGAATCCGGTAACTGTGCAGATTTTAGGAATTTGTTCGGCCCTGGCCGTCACAACCAAGCTAAAACCAGCGATTGTCATGGGACTTTCGGTAATTGTTGTTACCGCGTTTTCCAACCTGGTCATTTCAGCGATGCGAAATTCTATACCTCCGCGTATCCGCATCATTGTTCAATTGGTTGTGGTTGCGTCTATGGTAATTCTGGTCGATCAGCTTCTGCGGGCTTTTGTATATGATGTCAGTAAACAGCTCTCTGTTTATGTCGGTTTAATCATCACCAACTGCATCATCATGGGACGCCTTGAAGCTTTTGCGATGAACAACAAACCTTGGCCTTCATTTTTTGATGGAATTGGAAACGGGATAGGCTATGCAGTGATACTGATAGTTGTAGGCTTAATCCGTGAGATTTTTGGTGCTGGAGCAATCCTGGGATATCAAGTTGTGCCACAATCGTTTTACGATGCCGGATACATCAACAACGGAATGATGATTATGCCCACCATGGCATTGGTTCTTGTTGGAGTGATTATTTGGATACAGCGCAGCTTTAATAAAGAACTGATTGAAAAAGAATAATTCCATAAACTAAAACGATTATGCAAGAAATTATAAACATATTCATACGGTCGGTTTTTATCGACAATATGGTCTTTGCTTATTTTCTCGGGATGTGTTCCTATCTCGCGGTCTCGAAGACAGTAAAAACCGCTATTGGACTTGGCGTTGCTGTGGTCGTTGTACAAATCATTACAGTTCCGGTCAACTATTTATTATTGAAATATGTCATGAAACCGGGAGCATTAGCCTGGATGGGTGACAGCTTTATTGATGTTGACCTTTCGTTCCTGAGTTTTATGGTTTTTATCGCAACAATTGCTGCAATGACTCAGTTGGTTGAAATGGTTATTGAAAAATTCTCACCCGCTTTATACAATTCACTTGGAATCTTCCTGCCCTTGATCGCTGTAAACTGCGCTATTCTAGGAGGATCATTATTCATGGAACAAAGGGATTACAAAAACATCGGAGAAGTTTTATCCTGGGGTTTAGGTTCAGGAGTGGGCTGGATGCTCGCAATCGTTTCCTTGGCTGCAGTCCGCGAAAAACTCAAATACAACAATATTCCTGCTCCTCTCCGGGGAATTGGAATTACATTTATCATTACCGGTTTAATGGGAATTGCATTCATGAGTTTCCTCGGAATTAAAGTTTAATGAGAATAAAATCCAAATCCAATGATATTAGGTTCAGTCATTTTTGTAATAATTTCGAGTATTGTGGCCTTTTTAGTCATCGTACTGGTATTGGTTTCAACACTATTGTATGCCCGCGCCAAACTCACTGCAGTTGGTCAGGTAAAAATCACCATCAATGATGAAAAGGAAGTCATAGTTAATCCGGGAAGTTCGCTTCTTTCAACCTTATCCGAAAGTGGAATATTCCTTCCATCGGCCTGTGGTGGTGGCGGCACCTGCTCACAATGCCGTTGTCAGGTCGTTGAAGGCGGTGGTTCGATTCTGGCAACCGAAACCGATCATTTCACACGAAAAGAACAGCACGACCATTGGAGGCTTGGTTGTCAGGTTAAAGTACGCGAAGACATGAAAATTGAAGTTCCGGAGCATGTTCTTGGCGTTAAAAAATGGGAATGCGAAGTTGTTTCGAACAACAATGTGGCTACCTATATAAAAGAATTTGTGGTTCGCCTTCCCGAAGGTGAAATCCTCGATTTCAAATCGGGCGGATACATTCAGATTGATGTGCCGGTAATCAATGTCGATTTTAAAGATATGGTCATCGGCGACGAATATCGTCCTGAGTGGGAAAAATTTGGAATGTTCAATCTTAATATGAAGAATCCTGAACCTACTTTCCGTGCCTATTCAATGGCAAATCACCCTGCCGAAGGAAACATTGTGATGCTGAATATTCGTATAGCTACTCCTCCTTTCGACCGCGTCAATGGAGGATTTCAAAAAATTAATCCCGGAATTTGTTCTTCATTTATTTTCTCGCGTAAACCAGGCGACAAAGTAACCATCTCAGGTCCATACGGTGAATTTTTCCTTCAGGATAACGATAACGAAATGATGTTTATTGGTGGTGGTGCCGGAATGGCTCCCATGCGTTCACATCTTTTCCATTTGTTTCATACCGTAAAAGAATCCAAAAAGAAAGTCACCTTTTGGTATGGCGCCCGTTCGTGGAGAGAAGTGTTTTACTACGAAGAGTTCATGGACATTCAGAACAGGTTTCCAAACTTTTCGTTTAATCTGGCTCTGTCCGACCCTCAGCCGGAAGACAATTGGACCGGATACAAAGGATTTATCCATCAGGTAATATACGATCAGTATTTAAGCAAACATGAAGAGCCGGAAGAGATTGATTACTATCTTTGCGGCCCGCCAATGATGAACAGTGCCTGCAATAAAATGTTATATGATTTGGGCGTGCCTGACGAAAATGTTCGGTTCGATGACTTTGGAGGATAAAAAGAGAATATGATCTATCACCGCGAATTTCTACATCCGAAATCGAAAACCTGGGTTGTTTTTGTGCATGGAGCAGGAGGCAGCAATGTGGTCTGGTTTCGCCAGCTCAAAGATTTCAAGAAGCATTTTAATGTTTTGTTGGTCGATTTGCGTGGACATGGTAGATCAAAACCAACTCTTCAGGATGAAAATTCGGAGTATTCGTTTGATGAAGTTGCATTGGATGTAATCGGGATAATGGATCTTCTTAAAATCAAAAAAGCGCATTTGGTTGGGATTTCGCTGGGATGTATTGTTGTCAGGGCCATTGACAAATTAGCTCCCGGCCGTGCCGAGTCGATTATTCTGGGTGGTGCCATTATTCAATTCAATAAAACCCTGAAAGTTTTGATTGGTATGGCCAAAATTCTGAACTCAGTTTTGCCATATATGTGGCTTTATAAATTGAATGCCCTGATCCTGATGCCATACCGGAAACACCGCGATTCGCGAAACATTTTCATTAAGGAAGCGATTAAGCTGGGCGAAAATGAGTTTCGGAAATGGATGAAAATGAACCGCGAAATTAAAACTAATCTGGATGATTTTTTAAAGCGTGAACCCTCTGCCCCGGTTTTATACCTCATGGGCGATGGCGATCATATGTTTCTGCCGATGGTAGCTGATCTGGTCAAGAAACATGTCAATGCTAAACTTGAAGTCATAAAAAACAGCGGACATTGCTGCAACCTAGATCAGGCAGACATTTTCAATGAAATCTCCATTCATTTTATCCAACGAAATTCAGGAAAACAGGAGATTCTTCAGCTCAAATAAGCTATACCGGGATTGTAAAATAGAAAGTTGATCCGATCCCAAGCTCTGATTCCACCCAAATTTTCCCTCCAAACATTTCAACAAGCTGTTTTGAAATAAATAACCCGATACCTGTACCACGGTATAAATGTTGTTTGTCGTCCTCAATTTTCATGAATCGGTCGAAAATGACTTGCTGATGATCAGCGTGAATACCAATTCCGGTGTCCTTAACCCAAAAAGTATTGAGCTCTTTTTCTTTCCGGCAACCGACTTCAATTCGTCCTTCCGGAGTAAACTTAATGGCATTCGATATTAAATTTCGGAGAATTTGTTCCAATCGGAGAACATCGAACCTGATTACAAAATTGGGGAAATCCATAGTGGCAACAACCTGCAGATTAAGATTATGAGGAATAGTCAATTGAAAGGATTGTACAATCTTACTAACAACAGGTATCGCATCAAAGTCATTAATACGAATTGCAAGCTGGTTCGATTCAATCTTGGAAACATCAATAATATCCTCGATTAGTTGAAGCAGATAGTCACTGTTTAGTTGAATCAGTCCTTCAAATGACTTTTTATCTTCCTCTGAAATATCAGGATCAGATATCAGGGAAGAAAAACCTACAATCGCATTGAGCGGTGTTCGAATTTCGTGCGACATATTTGCCACAAAGGAAGACTTCAGCTGATCTGACTTTTTTGCGCGCTCGAATTCTTTAATATAGTTTTTCTTAATTGCATAAGTGAAGGCAAATATTGCCATAAGGCTAAAAACCATACTAATGTATATGTCATTAACTTTTGAAATCTGATCAGGATAATCTCCAATTGCATCAGGAAAATAAATTTCAAACAAATACATCGTCAACAAATTAAAAAACAGCAATATTGAAATTGAAGTCAAATAACGTTTTTCGAACATCAATATAACAAACACATAATAGACTACTAAAGTGGACATTATAGGGCCATTTGATCCATAGTTCGCCAGCCATACAAAGTCAAGGTAAAATAAGGTACCGACGTTTACAATTAGTAGTGCTACCTTGCCCCTACTGATAAATCGGCAAAATAAATATAGTCCAAAAAAAAGAATTGCTCCAAAAGCTGAAGCAATAATTAATAGCAGTTTAAGGTCTAGAAGAATATTAAATATGGTGCTTGTAAAAAGGATGACTGAAATTAAAAATGGCGTAAAAAGCAGTAATTTCACCTCAAATGGAACTACTGACCTGCCAAAAATCAGATTTTGCAGACTCGTCATATATGATTTGATTGCTTTCACCCGATTATAAATTGCTTTTTATCTTGGTTTGATCGATGATTTGCTTTTTAGAAAAACGTTCTTTCCTAACTTTTGCCTGCTCCATTTTATCGAATGTTTGTGCACAGGTTACCCCGTTATCTTTCATGAATTTATTGCTTCCAATGTGTGTATCTGGAAATGTACCGCCCTTTTTAAACAAGGTTTGAATGGCGAGCCCGATGACCACCATCGCCATTACCACAACTGCAAGTAATATTACTTTAACGATTGTCATAAATTAAATCCCTTTCGGTTAAAGATTTGTAGAAATAAAGTATAAAGCTAAATAAATATTAAAGAATGTGTATTTTTAAATCAGCTAAAATGAACTTAAAATTTATTGTCATGGAAAAACACATCAATGTAGTAGCCGCACTGCAAATCGGCCTAAGTATTTTTAATTTGATCCTTGCATTTGTGATTTTTACGGTACTTAAATTAGTCGGAGGTTTTGTTGACGAACCTGATGCAAATACAATACTATCGTTGATTGCAGATATTTTAGCAATCGTGTTTATTGTGATTTCCATTCCTGGAATCCTTGCCGGAATTGTGCTTTACAAACGGAAAGAATGGGCGCGAATTTTAACACTGATTCTTTCAATCATCGAGATCTTCAGTTTCCCAATCGGAACAGCTATCGGAATTTATTCAATCTGGGCACTCATTCAACCTGAAACCATTAATGCGTTCAATCCAGGTTCTGTCAATTAGAAAACAATAAAATGCCAGTTAAATCGGTCTATTTGATTGTCGGTGGACGAGTTCAAGGAGTTGGATTTCGATATTTTGCACAACACAAAGCTGAGGAGTTAAAAATCTCAGGATGGGCTCGAAATACTCCTGACGGAAAAGTAGAAATCGAGGCTGAAGGTAAAACTCAAAATTTGGAAACATTTATCGACTGGATGAAAATTGGTCCGGCCAGAGCCCTGATCCAGACATTTTCAGTTTCAGAAATCACTCCATTCCGCAATTTTACCAACTTTTCCATTCGATAATTTTTACTCATTTCTTTTTACTAATGACTTTTTACTCACCTTTATGAAGAACTACAACATGTCTGTTGACGAATTCCGAAAAAATGGGAAACAAATGATTGACTGGATTGCCGACTATTACGAAAATCTGGAAAAATATCCCGTATTATCTCAGGTTCAGCCGGGCGAAATTAAGAATCAATTACCTCTGGATGCGCCAGTTGAAGGCGAAACCATGGAGCAAGTAATGTCGGATGTCAATTCGATCATTATGCCTGGAATCACACACTGGCAGTCACCCAATTTTTTCGCATATTTCCCATCCAATTCTTCCGGGCCTTCCGTTTTGGGCGATTTGCTTTCATCAGGTTTGGGGGTTCAGGGAATGCTTTGGGCAACTAGTCCTTCTTGCACTGAACTCGAAACCAGAGTTCTGGACTGGCTGGCAAATATGCTTCAACTTCCTGAAAAATTCAAATCAACTTCTGTAGGAGGTGCGGTTATCCAGGATACTGCTTCGAGTGCCGCGCTGAGTGCAATTTTAACTGCCCGCGAGCGAAAAACCAATTATCAGACCAACGACTCCGGAAATTTAGGAAATTTGATCGCCTATGTTTCAAGCCAAACGCATTCTTCAGTCGAAAAAGCGATAAAAATAGCGGGAATTGGGAAAACCAATCTTCGGTTGATTGGAGTAGACGAAAATCTGGCTATGCGTGCCGAATTGCTTGAAAGAGCCATTCAGGCTGATTTGAAAGCCGGAAAGATCCCATTTTTTGTCTGTGCCACAGTTGGAAGTACTTCAACCAATGCGATGGACCCTTTGTCTGAAATCGGGAAAATATGTCAAAAACATCAGCTTTGGATGCATATTGATGCTGCCATGTCAGGCACCGCAGCCATTTGTCCCGAGTACCGGTATATCCTGAATGGGATTGAACTGGCAGATAGTTTCTCATTTAACCCGCACAAATGGATGTTCACCAACTTCGACTGCAATTGTTATTTTGTGGCTGACCGTTCAATACTCATAAAAACCCTCAGTATTCTTCCGGAATACCTGAAGAATCAGGCTACTGAAAGCGGAGCAGTGATTGATTACCGTGATTGGCATATTCAACTTGGCCGAAGGTTCCGATCGCTTAAACTTTGGTTTGTTATTCGTCATTACGGTGTCAACGGATTGCGCTTTCACATTCAGGAACATATCCGGTTAGCCCAACAATTTGCCGAATGGATCCGATCTTCAGAAGAATTTGAGTTGGTCGCCCCTGCCCCACTCAATCTGATATGTTTCGCTCACAAAAACGGGAATGATTTCAATAAAAAACTTCTTGAAACCATTAATAGTTCGGGTGAAATGTACTTTACCCATACTGTTGTAAATGGAAATTATGTGCTTCGAATGTGCATTGGTCAAATGAACACCACCGAAGAACATGTTCGCAAGGCATGGAATACGATTCAGAAGACAGCAAATACATTAAAATAAGTATCCTTTTATGAACCTAAGCTCTCCTTTGCCGGCAGCTTCAACTGACGGATAGATTAGAACTGAAATCCAATGGCTTTATCCATAGCAGTTTGGGCTAAAGCCCAGAGTGATGTTCATTCTTATAACTGTTGACTAAAGTCTGCAGCAAAGAATATACATTAAATTAGTGACCAAGCTTTAACAAATATATTGACACAAAAACATGTTCAACAACAATATAAAAATGCAATAATTTTATAAGTGTTACAATTACATTTATTTATTATTCCCTATTTTTACCCGATCAAATAAGAAACATCTTAAAAATTTAATCATGATAAACTTAAAAGAATTAGAAGTTTGGTTTATAACCGGTAGTCAGAATTTATATGGACCAAAAGTCCTTCAACAGGTAGCCACCAACTCTACCGAGATTGCAGCATTTTTTAATGCCTCTGCCGAAATACCTGTAAAGGTTGTTTATAAATCGGTAATGAAGAGTCAGGATGAAATAACCCATGTATGTATCGAAGCCAATTCCACCAAGAATTGTATTGGTGTAATTACATGGTGTCATACTTTCTCTCCGTCAAAAATGTGGATTAACGGGCTGAAATTGCTGAACAAACCAATGCTTCAATTGCATACCCAATATAACCGCGACCTTCCATGGGCTGAAATCGATATGGATTTCATGAACCTGAATCAGTCTGCACATGGCGATCGTGAACATGGGTTCATTTTGACCCGTTTGGGCAAAAGCCGTAAAGTTGTTGTTGGATACTGGAAAGAAGACGACGTACAACAACGAATTGGTGTATGGAGTCGTGCTACTGCGGCATGGTTTGATATGCAGGGAGCTAAATTGGCCCGTTTTGGCGACAACATGCGCGAAGTTGCAGTTACCGAAGGCGATAAAGTTGAAGCTCAAATTAAACTTGGACTTTCGGTTAACACCTGGCCGGTTGGCGATATTGTAAAAATTATTAACAGCGTCAGCGAAACTCAGATCGATCAGCTTATTCAGGAATACAACGACACCTACGAATTTGACAAAGACGCATTGGTCGGCGGAAAATATCATGATAGTGTGCGCTATCAGGCTCGTATCGAAGCAGGTATTAAATCGTTTTTGGAAGCCGGCGATTTTAAAGCTTTCACTACCACTTTCGAAGATTTACATGGCTTGAAACAACTTCCGGGACTGGCTTCGCAGCGTTTAATGGCTGCCGGTTACGGTTTTGGTGCTGAAGGGGACTGGAAACATGCGGCAATGGTGCGAGCTGTGAAAGTCATGGGTGCCGGACTAAAAGGCGGTTGTTCGTTTATGGAAGATTATACCTATCACCTTGATCCAACTACCGGATATAAAGCGTTAGGCTCACACATGCTCGAAATTTGCCCTTCGATTGCAAATGGCAAAGCAAAAATTGAAGTTCACCCATTGGGTATTGGTGGCAAAGAAGCTCCTGCACGTTTGGTTTTCAACACGATGACTGGACCAGCTACCTGCACAAGTTTGATTGACATGGGAACTCGTTTCAGGATGGTTGTACACGATGTTGAATGTGTTGAACCAGAAGCTAAACTCGAAAAATTGCCGGTTGCCAGTGCCTTATGGACTCCTATGCCAGACCTTAAAACAGGTGCTGCTGCATGGATTTACGCTGGAGGTGCTCATCACAATGCATTTAGCCAGGCTGTTACTGCCGAATATATTGAAGATTTCTGCGACATGGCTGGCATAGAATTGGTTCAGATCAACAAGAATACAGTAATCTCCGATTTCAAGAAAGAATTGAAATGGAATGACTTGTATTATCACTTGTCGAACGGGTTGAGATAAATCCAAACTTCAATAGGAAATAGAAATGAGGAAAGAGGAATTCATACGATGATATTCCTCTTTCCTTTTTACTATTTCCTGTATTTCTACAATTCACAATACTCACCGTCGTGTGCCAGATTTTTACACGGATAGCGCCACATTCCTTCGTCCATTAATTCATCAACAACCTCGGGACCCCAAGTTCCGGCGGGATAACCGTAAATCGGAATATCCGGATTATTTTGCCATGCATCCAATATGGGTTGTACATATTCCCATGCCTTTTCAACAGAATCACCACGCGCATAAAGTGTTGCATCGCCCTGCATCGCATCGAGCAGCAATCGTCCATAGGCTGAAGGAAGATACGCGTCAGACAATTCGTTGTAATGAAAATCCAGGTTCACGGTCTGAACTCTAAACCCGGCACCAGGAATTTTCATGCCGATTTTCAATAGAATACCTTCATCCGGTTGAATCCTCAGCACTAGTTGGTTGTTTAAAGCACCGACACTATCCTGATTTCCGAATAAATGATGCGGTGTATTTTTAAAATGAATGACCACTTCAGTAACTCTTGCCGGTAGTTTTTTACCGGTGCGTATGTAAAACGGGACACCTGCCCAGCGGAAATTATCAATAAAGAACTTCATCGCCAGAAAAGTTTCTGTTCGTGATTGAGGATCAACGCCTGATTCTTCGCGGTAACCTTTGATCTGTTCATTTTTGATATGCGATTGGGTATATTGTCCGCGGATGACAAGACTGGCAACTTCTTCAGGCCGAATAGGTCGAAGCGATTGGAAGACTTTCAGAATCTCGTTTCGGATAGCATCGGCTTCAATCACCACAGGCGGCTCCATCGCAACCATACCAACCAGCTGCATCAAGTGGTTTTGGACCATATCGCGCATGGCGCCCGAATGATCGTAATAACCTCCCCGGTCTTCAACACCCAATGTTTCTGCTGAAGTAATCTCGATATGATGTATAAAATTGTGATTCCAAATGGGCTCAAAAATACCGTTTGAGAATCGCGTTACCAGCATATTCTGAACAGTTTCCTTGCCCAGATAATGATCGATGCGGTATAGCTGGTCTTCCTTGAAATAGTTGAGCAAATTTTTATTGAGTTCACGGGCACTCGTTAAATCGATACCGAATGGTTTCTCAATAATCAGGCGCTTAAAGCCCTTAGCGGAATCGTTTAAGCCGACTTCAGCCAGATTTTGCGGAATAATTTGGTAAAGATTGGGCGGAGTTGAAAGGTAATAAATGTAATTTTCAGGAATCGACAAAGTCTTCCCAAGTTTTTCAAGTCTTGATTTCAAAACTGGATATTCTGCTACTTCCGAAGTTGAAATGGCTTGGTAATAGAGGTGTTCAACGAATTCATCAACATCTTTCCTGTTTTGTGGCTGAGTCGGCAAAAACTCTTTCATTTTATCCCTGAAGCTCAAATCCGTAAGTCCGGTTCGGGAAACTCCCAAAACAGCAAAAGCTTCAGGAAGAAGATTTTGGGTATGCAATTCATACAATGCGGGAATTAATTTTCGTTTGGCAAGGTCGCCCGAGGCGCCAAAAATGACCAAAATATGAGGATCAGATGTTTTCATGGCAAATAATTTTCAATCAGTGAAGCTAGTCCAATAAACGTTTAAAACGAGATTTAGATCAATGAAAATCAAGAAAACTGATGAACGATAAATTTATTTGTTGTCCATTACCCAAACCAGACCATGGTCGCTGAAGGATTCGAAATAAAGCTGAAAAACCAGTTCCTCACTTTCAGAGGTGAACCGGCCAGTAAATCGATCATCCAAATCAGGATCAAATGGCGAGATATGCATCTGTTCTCTAAATTCAACTCCATCGTGGGGTATCAGTTTAAAAATGGCTTCTTTGGCACACCAATAAAGGCATTGCAATTTCGGATTTTTATTCACCGTAATTAATTCTTTTTCTGAAAGATACCTTTTTTCAATCTGGATGTAATTTCGGGTAAGGTCTTCTATATCAATTCCAATATTGAGCTGTTCGTGAACAAAAACAGCAACGAAATATCGCGAGTGACTAATCGACAGGTGCTTAAAACGACTGTGATCCAGTATCGGTTTGCCGGTTTCCGAATATGAAATAGTAAAATCTGAACCAATCATTTGCCTGAGCAAAAGCCGGGTAGCGAGCCATTCCACCTGACGTTTCTTGTAGGTGTATTGCTTAAAAGAATGATTTTCGAGCTCTTTCGAAGAAAAGTCAGTGGTCAGATCGCTTGATTTTTCGGTCAATTGCCAAATTCCGATCAAACCTCCAGTTACAGGGATTGTTTTAAATAGAGGCATTTATTATTTCCACTCGGTTGTTTCAATTAAACGGATGATATCCGGAGTCAGAAAATCGATGACTGGACGAAGTGAATCGATATTCGGGACTTCACGGATATATAATGCACCGCGAAGGAAGTTGCGTGTGCTGTCGGTGAGATAAAACTGAAGCGGGGACGCCGCATTTCCATCAATCCGATAAATGGTTCCGTAAACTTTTTTCACAGGATTTGCGAAAACCTGTTCGCTAATTGCATCGGCTTTTTTAGAATGCTTGTAAGCCAGAGTATACGAGTCCTGCATTAATTTTTCGAGGTTATTATCCACTTTTTTATAGCTGATGTGCAATTCCGACTTGTGCTTCGTCACCAATAAGTTGACCCAATATGGTTCAGCTAAACGGTCGTTATCCGGAACAATTATCCCATAGTCCGGAATCTCGAAATTGTACGGAAGGCCTGCTGAATCAAGTCTGTGATAAGATTTCTCCGGAAAGTCAATCCGGAAATACCCACGTGGTTTAGGGATGTATTCCTCTTTGCACGAAATAACAAAAAAGAGAAAAAAGATCGGAAAAGCGAAAATATATTTTTGCATGTTTATGGATCAAATCAGGATAAAATTTCAACTTTGATCTGCTTGATTCGGCGTTTATCGACCGCTTCAATGGTAAAAACGTAATTTCGGTAAGTAATTGTATCATTTTTAACCGGAATTTCACCTTTTAATTCCAGAATTAGTCCGGCTAAAGTATCGGCTTCTCCTTTGACCACTTCAAATACAGTATCTTCCAAGCCAGTCACCTGGTAAAAATCGTTCAACATGGTTTTCCCATCGAACATGTATTTATTTTCGCTGATTTTGGTAAAGAACTTTTCTTCCTCATCAAATTCATCGGTAATTTCGCCTACGATTTCCTCGAGAACATCCTCAAGGGTAACAATGCCCGAAGTTCCGCCATATTCGTCGACCACAATGGCCATGTGAACTTTATTCTTCTGAAAGTCTTCAAGCAGGTCATCTATTTTTTTTGTTTCAGGCACATAAAAAGGTGGGCGGATAATGCTTTGCCAACGGAACGATGCTCCTTTGTGGGCATGGGGAAGCAAGTCTTTGATATACAGGATTCCTTTAATATTGTCAAACGTTTCTGAATAAACCGGAATTCGTGAGAAACCGGATTCAGTGATCAAAGCCATAATTTTACCGAAGCCAAAGTCAATGTCGGCAGAAACTACATCCACTCTTGAGCGCATAATTTCAGCGACACTTTTATTCCCAAATTTCACAATCCCTTTTAATATTTTTTGCTCTTCCTTTAATTCAGTTTGCGAAGTAAGCTCAAGAGCCTGAGACAATTCATCAACTGAAATGTGTTGATTGTAAGCATGAATCCGGGAATTGAGAAACGATGTTGAATAAATAAGAACTTTATTGAACGGCTTGAGAACCTTAATCAGAAAATTCAACGGTAAGGCTACGAATCTGGCAAATTTTAAGGCATGGTGTGTGGTATAAACCTTAGGGGTAATCTCGCAAAAGAGCAGAATAATAAATGAAATAACGATTATCTGAATGATAAATCCAAGAATTGGTTCATTCGTAAAATCGATCAGCGAGTCAACTGTAAAACTTGAAAGAATAATCACTGCTACATTAACAAAATTGTTGGCTACCAGAATAGTAGCCAACAATTGTTCCGGAGATTCCAGATTTTTAAGCAAATAATAGTATTTTTTTGTTGACCCTCCGGTAATTTTTTGCTTTTCGGCAGAACTTAAAGAAAAATACGCAACCTCAGATCCGGAAATCAACGCAGAAAAAACTAATAAAATAACAATAACCGCTAAACTGATCGCAATGCCTGTTGTAAAAGGATGGAACTGAATGTTCCAGGTAACTGCGCTCAGTATAGGTAAAGGGTCTGTTTCCAATGAATTATTTTTTAGTATTAAAAAGGCAAATCGTCTTCTTCAGGTCGACTAAAATCGGGTTCGCTAACAACTTGCTGTACTTCGGCAGTCATTGGCTGTCCTGGTATTTCTGCCTGTCCCTCGCGTTTGCCAAGCAATTGCATGGTGTCTGCGTAGATTTCAGTCGTATATCGTTTCACACCTTCTTTGTCGTCCCAGGCGCGGGTTCTGATACGCCCTTCGATGTAAAGCTGGCTGCCTTTTTTAACGTACTTTTCAGCTACTTCGGCCAGTCCTCTCCAGGCAACAATGTTGTGCCATTCGGTTGTACTTACTTTTTCACCTGTTTTAGCAGTGTAAGTTTCGGTGGTTGCCAGCGAAAAATTTGCAACGGCAACACCTTTGTCTAAATGTCTGGTTTCCGGGTCGCGTCCAACGTGCCCGATCAAAATTACTTTGTTTACTGACATATTGATTAAAATTTAAAAGTTAAATTGTAATAAATTTACAACAAAATAATCTATTATTTTAGTTTTGGCACAAAAAAATAACGAAAAAGCCAAAAATCAACACGAATTCAGCATTTTACGAAATGAACAATCCATTTTCGACATTTTCAGACAAATAAGTCTCCAATAATTTTGGTACAGCAAAGTTAAAAATATCTTCCTTATTAACACTTACAAACTCATTCGATTCAGGAATAATCCCAGTCAATCGAATCCTGATAAACCTGTAATGAATGCGTTGATGGCTTAGAATATGAATTTTCCAGTTACTTGTGTGCTCAATAATTGGTTGTACAGTATTAAAAACATCCTGAAACTCCTTTTGAACCAGAAGTAATCCAATTTCGGTCTTCTCCTTGGTTTCAATCAGTGGGAATTCAAACAAGTTTTTCCAAATGTCTTCTTCCACACGTTTTCGAAGATAAGTTTGAGATTTATTCACCAATACGAGATAGTTAAAATATCGGTTGCGCTGTTTCGTTTTATTCTTTTTTGCCGGCAATTCGTTGATTTTCTGAGAAGCAAAGGCATAACATCGCTCCCGAACCGGACAATCGGAACATTTTGGATTTTTAGGAACACATTGCATCGCACCAAATTCCATGATTGCCTGATTGTGCATACCCGGATCAGTTCCTCTAATCAGCTCCTTTGCCAATTGATTAAATATCTTTTTGCCGGCAGAACTATCTATAGGCTCCGAAATTCCAAAATAACGGGAAAGCACCCTGAAAACATTTCCATCAACAGCAGGATATTCTAAATCGTATGAAATTGAGGAGATTGCAGCAGCAGTATACTCCCCAATTCCTTTTAACGATCGAATTGAATGGTAATCATCAGGAAATTTCCCATTACAGTTTTCAATGATGTATTTGGCCGTAAAATGGAGGTTGCGTGCCCGTGAATAATAGCCTAAACCCTGCCAAAGTTTCAAAACCTGATCCTCAGAGGCACTTGCGAGGTCTGAAATCGTAGGAAATTCCTCAATGAACCTATTGTAATATGCAAGGCCCTGATCAATCCGGGTTTGCTGAAGGATAATTTCTGAAAGCCAGATGTAATATGGATTACGGGTATTTCTCCAGGGCAATTCACGCTTAAATAATGAATACCAGATATGTATTTGAGAGTTGAAAAAGTCCATAAATTATCTAACTGCTTTAAAATCTTTATAAATTGTAAAAATAATCGAATATAAATGTATCTACTTTTTAAATATTTTTTATTTTTGCACTCCAATTGTGTCAGTAATATAAATTGTTGAAAATTAAATATTTTTAGAGATGACAAAAGCAGATATCGTAAACGAAGTAAGTAAGAACACTGGTATTGAAAAAGTAACAGTACAGAAAGCTGTTGAAGCTTTCATGGAAACAGTAAAAGATTCCTTAACTGAAGGTAGAAATGTATACCTTCGTGGATTCGGAAGTTTTATCGTGAAAAAAAGAGCAGAAAAAACTGCACGTAATATTTCAAGAAATACTACGATTATTATCCCTGAACATTTCATTCCTTCATTTAAGCCAGCAAAAACTTTTGTTGCACAAGTTAAAGACCAAGTTAAATAAATTATTATGCCAAGCGGAAAAAAGAGAAAAAGACACAAGATGGCTACGCACAAGCGTAAGAAGAGACTAAGAAAAAACAGACATAAAAAGAAGAAATAGTCTTTGCTTTATCAAGCAATAGCTTATAAAGACCTTTTATGATTAAACCTAAAGTGCATCTGCGCTTTAGGTTTAATCTGTTTTTAAGTCTGGTAGTTTTAAATTGTATAAAATAGAAAATGTAGTGAGTAGCGATTTAATTGTAGATGTCTCTCCTTCGGAAGTGGTAATTGCTTTATTGGAAGATAAACGGTTAGTCGAACTTAACAGGGAAATGACAGGGGCCAAATTTGCGGTTGGAGATATTTATCTTGGACGTGTAAAGAAAATAATGCCCAGTCTGAACGCTGCATTCATTGATGTTGGATACGAAAAAGATGCTTTTCTGCATTACCTCGATATGGGTCCTCAATTTTCGACACTGAATAAGTTCGTAAAAATTGCCTCATCGAAAAACAACAGAATCACCTCCATTTCAAAAATTCAGTCAGAACCTGACATCGATAAGGAGGGAAAAATCTCAGATATTCTTAAGGTAGGGCAAAACATTCTGGTTCAGGTGGCTAAAGAGCCTATCTCTACCAAAGGGCCCCGGTTAACCTCGGAATTGTCGGTTGCAGGCCGAAACATGGTGTTGATGCCATTTAGCGAGAAAGTCAGTATTTCACAGAAAATTGAGTCCGCTGAAGAAAAGAACAGATTAAAAAAACTGATTCAGAGTATCAAACCAAAAAGATTCGGAGTCATTGTACGTACAGCTGCTGAAGGGAAGCGTGTCGCGGAGCTTGATCAGGAATTAAAACGACTGGTTGGCAAATTCGATACCATATTTCAGAAATTAGGAAGAGTAAATGCACCTTCACTTGTTGTTGGTGAACTGGGCAGAACTACTTCTTTGCTCAGAGATATTTATCATCCCGATTTCAATAGCATCATTGTAAACGATGCGACTGTTTGTGAAGAAATTTCTGAATATATTGGGTCAATTGCTCCTGAAAAGAAGAAAATCGTAAAGCTCTACAAGGGCAATCAATCGATTTTTGAATATTATGGGATTGATAAACAACTAAAAGCAACTTTTGGAAAAACTGTATCCTTCAAAAATGGAGCATACCTGATTGTTGAACACACTGAAGCATTTCATGTTATTGATGTGAACAGTGGAAACCGTTCAAAAGCCGGAATTGACCAGGAGACCAATGCTCTTGAAGTTAATCTGGCTGCTGCCGAAGAAATTGCCCGTCAACTGAGGTTGAGAGATATGGGTGGCATTATTGTAGTCGATTTTATCGATATGCATTTAGCCGAAAACCGCCATAAAGTTTATGAGCGGATGAAGGAATCGATGGCCGTTGACCGCACCAAGCACAACATTTTGCCATTGAGTAAGTTCTGCCTCCTGCAGATTACACGCCAGCGTGTTCGTCCTGAAGAACATGTTGAAACTGCTGAGGTTTGTCCGGTGTGTAAAGGAACCGGCAAAGTTACACCAACAATATTGTTGGTAGATGAATTGGAAGGCAAAATCAATTTCATCTTTAAGGAGATGAATAAATCAAAAGTGATCGTAAAAGCACATCCTTATTTGGCTGCTTATCTGAATAAAGGCTTTTGGTCGATCAAACTTAAATGGACTTTCAAATTCATGAAACGCATTAAAGTTCAGGAAATGAGTTCCTATTCACTTACCGAGTATCATTTCTTCGACGAGAATCAGGAAGAAATAGTTTTCTGATTTCACTAAAAAATCCCGGTATGAACTACCGGGATTTTTTATTTTCCATAATTCAGCATTCCCAATCACGACTTAGACGAATTCAATGACTGTTTTCATCATTTGAATGAATCCATTGTGTATTTTTGTTTCACAAAATAAATTAAACTTTGTCAATGAAACGGATTACCCTTTTATTCAGTCTCTTATTTTTTGTAGGATATCAGTTATTTGCTCAGGTACTGGAACCTGTGAAATGGACCTTCGAATCGAAACAGGAAGGAACTGAGGCCACTTTGATATTTAAAGCCACGATTGAAGATGGATGGCATTTATACGACACTAAACTGCCAGAAGGCGGTCCTATAAAAACAGCGATTCATTATACAGATTCAACATTGTTTGAGTTTATTGGTGAATTGGGCAAAGAACCAATACCAACAGAATATTTCGACAAAACGTTTAACCTGAATCTGTCCTATTTTAGCAACCAGGCAATTCTGACTCAAAAAATCAAACTAAAAAATACTGACAACCTTGACATTAAAGGCTTTGTAGAATTTATGTCGTGTAACGATGAAACCTGCACTCCTCCTACTGAAGTTGAGTTTAGTTTCAATCTCAATGCACAACAGGCAAAAGCGGAAGCGCCAACACCTGTAAATCTAAAGGATGATTCAACGCAGAAAGCCGATTCGGGAAATCTGCTTCTTTTTCTGTTCTTCTCATTTCTTGCCGGACTTGCCGCTATTCTTACTCCCTGCGTATTTCCGATGATTCCGATGACGGTATCTTTTTTCATGAATAGTGGAGAATCGAAATTCAAATCGCGGTTGAACGCTGTATTCTATGGGTTTTCGATTATTGCAATTTATACCATTATCGGCACGCTGGTTGCCGTACTTTTTGGCCCTGGAGCTGCCAATTGGCTCAGCACTCACTGGTTACCTAACCTTATTTTCTTCGCTGTATTTATGCTTTTTGCCTTTTCATTCTTCGGAATGTTCGAAATTGTTTTACCCAGTTGGATTGTCAATAAATCGGATAAGCAAGTAGACAAAGGCGGATTACTGGGTTCTTTTTTCATGGCTTTGACATTGGTACTGGTTTCATTTTCATGCACAGGACCAATTGTTGGAGCAATCTTAGTTGAATCAGCAGGAGGACAGATCCTGAAACCAATTATCGGAATGTTTGGATTCTCATTGGCTTTTGCCATGCCTTTCACTCTGTTTGCTTTATTTCCGGGTTGGTTGAATAATTTACCCAAATCAGGAGGTTGGTTGAATTCGGTAAAAGTGGTTCTCGGATTTCTGGAACTTGCTTTAGGGTTGAAGTTCTTAAGTGTTGCCGATCAAACCTATCATTGGGGAATTCTCGACCGCGAAATATACCTGGCTATCTGGATTGTAATTTTCACCTTGCTTGGTTTTTATTTATTGGGTAAACTGAAATTTTCGCACGACAGTGAAGTCAAATTCGTTTCGGTACCGCGCTTATTGATGGCTATCTTTTCATTCACTTTTGTTATCTATCTGGTTCCCGGAATGTTTGGAGCACCTTTAAAAGGCATATCCGGTTATCTTCCGCCACAGGCAACCCACGATTTCGATTTGCACCAGATTATCCGCGATGAAATAAAACTTGGGACTCCGCATCAGTCAGTTTCAGGATTGGCTGGTACTCCGGAACAAATCTGTGATAAACCAAAATTCGGTGAATTCCTGCATTTGCCGCACGGACTGGAAGGATATTTTGATTTCGAACAGGGAATGGCCTGTGCACTGAAACAAAACAAACCAGTTTTTATCGATTTTACCGGGCATGGATGTGTAAATTGTCGGGAGATGGAAGCTACAGTTTGGTCAGATCCCCGGGTTCTGGAACGGTTGCGGAATAACTTTGTGGTGATTGCCTTATATGTTGACGATAAATCGACACTGCCCGAAAGCGAATGGATTACTTCGACTTATGATGGGAAGGTGAAGAAAACTTTGGGTAAAAAATATGCTGATTTTCAGATCTCCCGATTCGGAGTAAATGCTCAGCCATATTACGTTTTGCTCGATGGAAAGGAACAGCTTTTAGTTCAACCGAGAGCCTATGATTTGAATGCCGACCGCTTCGTTGAATTTTTAGATCAGGCGTTGGTCGAATACAACAAGAGAAAATAATACCGATTGAAGAAATATATCAGTCCAATCTTCGCTCTCTCGGTTGGCCTTAACATTTCTATTCATCGGCATTATACCACAGCTTTGGACTGATTTGAAATTGCATTTGGTATAAGATAGTTTTTTATATTTGCATTAATTGTAAATTAGGAGAGCTGCCAGAGCGGTCGAATGGGACGGTTTCGAAAACCGTTGTACTGGTAACGGTACCGGGGGTTCGAATCCCTCGCTCTCCGCAAGTTGTTTGTCTATGTAATTAAATATCAATACTTTAACGTGAGTACATTTTTACTTTAGAAAACGCTCAGAAAATCTGGCACGAAAACTTTGTTTTATGCTATTTGTTATGAAGGATGATTCAAAACTAAAATCTGAACTAAAAACAAAAAAATGGAGAGGAATAATCAATCCGAAGGAATTAATCGCCGAAAGTTTTTACAAGCCAGTACCGTATTTGCAGCTTCTGCCCTAATTTTGCCTGTAAGCGGTTTTAATGTATTCGGCGCTGCCAGCTTAACCCAAAAGGGAAATTTAATTCCGACCATTAAGCTCAACAATGGCTTATTAATGCCAATGCTTGGATTTGGTACAAATACTCTAAATGGTGAGGTCTGCGAACGAAGTGTTTCTGATGCAATTTCAGTGGGTTATCGCCTTATTGATACCGCCAAAGTTTACGGAAACGAAGAATTTGTAGGAGCAGGGATTAAGCAAAGTGGCTTTAACAGAGAAGAACTATTTATTACATCAAAACTTTGGGTTGACGATTCGGGGTATGAAAATGCAAAGAAAGCCTTTGAAATAACCTTAAATAAATTGGGTTTGGAGTATTTAGATTTATATCTCATTCACCGGCCACGGGGTGATGTAAAGGGTTCGTGGAAGGCCATGGAAGAGCTTTATGCGCAAGGTAAAATCAAAGCCATCGGTGTAAGTAATTTTGAACCCGAACAACTTACTGATTTGATGGCATATGCCAAAATCAAACCCGCAATCAATCAAATCGAAACTCATGTTTTCTTTCAGGAGCACAAGTTATATGACGCTTTGAAGAAAGATGTAGTGCAAATGGAAGCATGGTCGCCATTTGCAGCGGGTCGCAATGGTATTTTCAGCAACCAAACGCTGGCTAATATTGGCAAAAAGTATACAAAGAGCATCGCTCAGGTGTGCTTAAGGTGGCATCACCAGAGAGGTATTGTCGCTATTCCAAGAAGTACCCAAAAAGCACATATGATTGAAAATTTAGACATTTTCGATTTTGAGCTTGATCAATCAGATATGCAGACTATTGCTAAACTCGATCTAAATAAAACTCAATTTCCTGAGTGGACATGACCAGTAAACAATCTTATAATTCTCGTCATAAAGCATTTATTCTCATTAACTTGCTCTTTCTGAATGCAACTTTCGGCTCCAAATGGGTTTTAAAAAAAATAAATCCGGAATACATGCTTACACCCAAATACCATTTTATTCAACATTTGAATCCAAGTTTTAAGTTATAATTTTATAATCCTATGAAAATGCTAAAATTTAAAATTCTGTCAATTTTAGTTGCTTCTCTCGCATTATTCACTGGATGTGATAATGATTCGGAAGATGTAGCTTCACTGTTCGTTGGAAATTTCGTAATCAGCCACGCTGAAACTGCAGCAACTATAACAATTAAAACGGTTGAAATGGGAACTGTTCCTGTTCCGGAAGGTTTTGATATCACCCAGGCTATACAGGTTTCCTTATTTAGTTCGGTAGATTGCTCTACTGCCGATAAGTCTTGGGTTGAATTACGAAAAGACAAATCGATGTACATGAGTTGTGAAAGAACCAACGAATTAAATGCCGGCACTTGGGAAGAAATTGATTCAAAAACATTAAAACTGAACATGAACAGTGCGGCTATTCCAACTTCATCCACCGGATTCGTATTAACGATTACCGATATCGAGACAAGCACTACCGGATTACGCGGAAAAACAAGCATTCCGCTACCAAAGGAGATGGTCGCCGATTTGGTTGCACCTTTAACTTTGGATGCTTCAACTCCGCCTGTTATGGTGGTTGAATTTTATCTCGATTTTGTGAAGAAATAGACTTACCGAAACTGGCAGCATAAAGAATCCACGCTTTTATTGGAACTTCGGAATGTCAGTATTTCGGTTCATTTATTTAAATAGAAATAAAAGGGAGGCCCTTTCTGAACCTCCCTTAACCAAACCCCTAAAATTAACCCCTAAAAAAAAGTGCTTTGATAATGAGCGAAGCCATTTTCGGGTTTTCCTTCAACCGACGGGTAGAATAACCAAACCAGTCTTTTCCAAATGGCACATAAACGCGCATTTTATGTCCTTGTTTTACAATGCTGCTGCGGAGTTCAGGAGTAACTCCATAGAGCATCTGGAACTCGTATTTTGTATGATCAATATTCCGCTCTTTAATCAGCTGGAGAGATTGTTCTACCAGATATTTATCGTGAGTAGCAATGGCTGCATACATATTTTGGTCGAACATAAACTTCAGATCGTCCAGGTAATGTTCACGAATTTCTTCAAACTCATTGTAGGCAACATGTTTGGGCTCCACGTATATTCCTTTGCAAAGCCTGAAATTTAATGGGTTACCATTTACGTGAATGTTGCTGAGGTTGGTCAGATCGTTTTTGGTCCGGCGCAGATAAGCCTGCACAACCAATCCTACCGTTGCCGGATATCGTTGCTGAAGTTTGCGGTACAAATCCAATTCGATATCAACGCATTGCGAATCTTCCATGTCGATCCGGACAAAAGATTTCTTTTCGGCAGCCTTTTTTACAACAACCTCAATATTTGCATAACAAATATCTGTATCAATGAGCAATCCGAACATGGTAGGTTTAAGAGAGAAATTTCCAACAATTCCTTCTGAAGAAAACCGTTCAATAATTTCGAGGTATTTATGCTTATTCTCTTCTGCCTGCTCGATGGTTGAGATAAATTCGCCTAATAAATCAACAGTAACCTCAATTCCTTGTGCGTTTAGTTCACGACAGGCTTTCAGTCCATCTTCAATGCTTTCGCCGGCGATATATCGTTTGGAAAAAATCCAAATCAAATTCTTGGGCATATATGGAAGCGTTTCGGCAATGATTTTATTCAGCATTTGTTTTGATCTTTCGAGTTCGATATCAATCCGACAAAAATACTTCAGAAGTCCGATCGGATTCAATGATGTTTATCAAGGTATACCTATGATTTTACACAGGTTTTATCCGAAGTTTTTTTCAATAAATTGAAACTATTGCAGTTCTGAAAAATAATCAGGCGAATGGGCAGATACTGATAATTAATTTTTATTTTTGGCGAAATTTAATTGACACGAAGCAGATGAAGAATACATCATTAGTACTTATTATTGTTTTGGTTGTTGCAGTTGCGGGTTTATATATACTGCATTTTAGTGGTAATAAATCAAATGGTTCAGGAATAACTGGTTCTAATGATGGAAGTAAATCATCCGGATTAAAAATTGCATACTTAAAAGTTGACTCGCTGGTTGTTAATTACGATTTTGCGCAGGAAATGCACGATGGATTTACAAAACAACAGGAATCATATACCCGCGAATACAGCGATAAACGTAGCCGCTTCGAATCTCAGGCTGCCTCCTTTCAGGAAAAAGCACAACGTGGTGGATTTTTGACTCAGGAAAGTGCCATGCGCGAACGAGACCGTTTGGTTGTCGAAGAACAGCAAATTGGTAAACTTGATCAGGAATTGTCGGCTAAACTGGCGCAAATTCAGGCTGAAAACAACAAACAGTTGCTGGATAGTGTGATGAATTACCTGAAAGTATTCAATAAAGACAAAGAATATACTTATATTCTGAATGCTGCCGAAGTATTAATTGGTGCAGAAAGCGACAACATTACCAAAGAAGTTTTGGTTGGGCTGAATGCCAGGTATTCAAAATTGAAACAGAAATAAATAATCAAGCGATAAGCATGAAAAATCCGAATTCGTTCGGATTTTTTTTGTTTTATGAAATCTGATTGATGATATGGGATCATTTGCTGACCGATATATTCTGAACAACGTGGTTTATCCGGCTTTTATTCCGAATGACGTTTCGCCGTCACTCGCAATGATTGTAATGATCCCCTGCCTGAATGAACCTGAAATACTCCGGACACTCGAATCGCTATGGAATTGCGAAACCATCGTATCATTTTGTGAGGTGATTGTGGTTGTAAATAACTCAGAGACCAGTTCTGCTGAAGTCAAACAATTTAACCTGGAAACTTACCAAAATTTAATGGTCTGGGGAGAAAAATACAGCCGCCCTAACCTGATTTTGCACCCGATTTATGCCGGATCAGTCAGCGCGAAACACGCCGGTGCCGGAATGGCCCGAAAGATTGGCATGGACGAGGCTATCCGTCGTTTTAATACCATACACAAGCCTGAAGGAGTCATTGTCTCACTTGATGCCGATTGCTTGGTTTCGGTCAATTATTTAAAGCGAATTGAAGTTGTTTTTAATGAAAACAAATCATGTTTCGCTGCAACAATCAATTTCGAACATCGGATGGATGAAACGAAAGATCCAAAGCAAAAACTGGGAATCCGGCTTTACGAAGATTACCTGCATTATTACAAGAAAGCACATGACTTTGCGGGATACCCCGATTCGATTTATACGATCGGTTCGGCATTTGCAGTTCGGGCTGAAGCCTATATGAAACAAGGAGGAATGAATCGCCGGCAGGCTGGCGAGGATTTTTACTTTCTGTATAAACTCACCAAACTTGGCCCGGTTAACGAAATCAATGGTGCCTTTGTTTATCCTTCAGCAAGGGTTTCCGACCGGGTGCCTTTTGGAACCGGCGCCTCGATGACCAAATGGATGAATGATGCCGAAGACCTTGCTTTAACATATAATTTCGCAGCATTTCTCGATCTGAAAGAATTGTTTGACCGGGTCGATTTTTTGTTCAGGATTAGTCCCGATCTCTATCGTCAGCTTATTACAGAATTACCGCCATCTGTTCAGGAATATATGACAACCATTAATTTCGCCGGAAAGCTTGCTGAAATTAATCAAAACAGTGCCGCTTTATCTTCTTTCCGGAAACGTTTTTTTCAGTTTTTCGATGCTTTTATCATTCTCCGCTTTCTGAATCTGGCTCACGAAAAATACTATTCCAGACAACAACTTTCGGAAGCAATCGGGCAACTTCAGGAACAATTAGAAAAGAGGAAATAGAAAAAAGGAAACAGGAAAAAATGCAGCCCATAACGAATAACTTTTGCGGATATAGAAAGCATCTGGTTTTCAGCACAGTATGGGCGAAATACTGGTAGCCCGGGGTGCAACCCTGGGTAAATTGAAACGGAAAGAAAACCGTCCGCGTTCTATTGATATTCAGGGGACTTTGTTTTTTCGGACGGAATGGGTTTCGCCATCAAAAAGAAGATACATAAGAGTAAAAAGGTAACATGAATTTTAATTTGTTTCCTATTTCCTATTTCCTATTTCAATACTTTTGATAAACTGCATCCATCACATTCAATGTCTGTGGAATCCAAACCCGGTAACGCGAATCGCGGCTCCAGGTATTTCCGGCCGAAGCAAAATCGCAGAAATGAACAGGTTTGGGATTGCGTCCTTCGCCTTCCAGATCAGTTCCCAAAACCAGCGGAGCGGTGAATGACATCCAGATATGTTCCGGTTTTTCGGTCGACTGCAGAAGCTCTACCCGATTCTCTTTTTGCTGAATAACTGCGGTTTCGTCCACAAAACCATCGTTAAATCGAGAATCACGTGCCATCAAAATCGAACCGCGCAAAATAGCCTGATGTCCGTTTAGCGAAATAAGGCGTCCACTCATATCCAGTTTCAATACGACCTTGTCTCCTGATTTCCATTCGCGGGTAATCTTTTGGTAAGTTCCTGGTTGGATTCCTTCAACGGTCAGTCCATTTACCAAAACAGATGTATTCGAACTCCATGCCGGAATGCGCAATGACAGTGCAAAAGTTTCAGGTTTTTCAGGCTGAATAGTTATTTCAATTTGCCCGGATTCAGGATAGGTAGTGGTTTGTTCTATGATCACTTTATTTTTCGGATTTAGTTGCACCGAGGCCGAAGATTGATTGTATAAATTGACCAGAATTTCGTTTCCAGAAGTCATCAAAGCCATTTTTGGGATTAAAGCAAAAGCTCTTGGTCCATTGGCATTGTAACAATTGATGCGCATTCCGCATTGCTGCTCACCTTCGTGGCGCATTCCTTCGAGTGGACTGTATTTGGCAATCTGAGAACCATCCATTTTCATGGAAGCCAACAGTGCATTGTAAACCGATTTTTCAATCTGATCAGCATACATTGGGTTTCCGGTAAGGCGCAGGAGATTGTTGCAGAGTTTAATCCAGGTAAAAGTCACACACGTTTCCATGGTGTGATAAGTCGGTTCGGTTTGACGCTGTCCTCCGTGATAAAAACACTCAAATGCAGTTCCGGAACCGGCCACGTTAATTTCGGTATCGATGATATTCTGAACAGCCAGTTCTGCCGATTTCAGGTAAGTCGGTTCGCCTGTAATCCGGTAAAGTTCGAGCAATCCTTCGTAACACGACATCATTTCATAAGCTTTTTGACCGTTGTCCCACGACCACCAGGATTTCGGGAAAGGAAAACGGTCGGCCACATTTACTCCTGAAGCTGCTTTGCTTATCAGTTTTGGACCATCAGCGGTTTCCCATTGGGCGACAATGTATTTCGCAAAATCGAGGTAGCGTTTCTCGTTGGTATGCCGGTAAAGTAATACCATGGGTTCCAGTATTGAACTGCTTGGCATTCCACGGTAGTTGCCGGTTTTCACAATATCAGTTTGATCGGGACCGACTTGTGTCAACAGATGATCGGCCAGTTTCTTCGCGGCATCCAACGTTTTTTTATCTCCTGAAATATCGTAATACGCCAATAATCCAAGCATGGTATATTTTCGTCCCCAGATGTCCCAATGCTGCAACTGGGCTTCCGGAGAATAATTTCCGATGTAACCGTCAGAAGTTTGTGTGGCCAGCAATCCAGAAACTGCATTCTGAATAATTTTCATCATTTCAGGATCGTGATTGTATTCGTAGGCAGCGATGGCAGAAAGAATCCATTTCCCCCAGAATTCAGTTTGCCACATCCTGGTTTCGTTGCGGGTTTTAAATGGGTCGATCAAATGCTGAACATCCTGCTTTTTGATGCGCTCACCGATGCATAAATCAATTTTTTCGCCCAGATAACCATTGATTTTAATGTTGGCAGGAAGTATGGATTCGAGCAAATCTGTTTTTTCAGGTTTTGGTTGTGCCAGACAGAAAAACGGAAGCAGAAAAACGGAAATGATCAGTAAATTTTTCATTTGGGATTGGGTTAGTCGGTAAAACTACTGAGCAGGTGATTTTAAGTCACCTGCTCAGTAAAGAACTAATTATACTTTAGGCAGCGACCATGGAGCGCGGTATTCGGCTTTGGTCATGGCATTGGCTTCGGGGTCGTTCAGGAATTCCTGTTTCTCTCCGTCCCAGTTCAGTTTCCGACCTAAACGATAGGCAATATTTCCCATGTGCGAAAAACGGGCAATGTGTGCGCCAATTTCAATGTCGCAATTGGGTTTGTTTCGGGTTTTGATGCAATCGAGGAAATTGGCAACATGCAAATCGAGTCCTTTTCCGGCACCTTTTTGAATAGGCAAATCAACAAAACCTTCTTTCGCGCTGGTACTTTTGTTTTCGGCCATCACTTCCCATCCGCCACGATCAACGATGAGTGTTCCATATTCACCCACAAATGCAACCCCATGTGGACGACGTTTAAATTGCACCCCATCGATGCCAATGGTGTGATCCCATAAAATACCGAAATCACCAAAATCATACATTGCCATCATGGTATCCGGAGTTTCCATCGCATCTGTAGGAAAAGCATATTTTCCGCCTGAAGAGCTAATTGCTTTTGGAACATACTGATTCATTCCAAACAAAGCATAGTCGAGCAAATGAACACCCCAGTCGGCCATTACTCCACCGGCATAATCCCAGTACCAGCGGAAAGAAGCGTGAAACCGGTTTTGGTTGAAGGGACGCGAAGGACGTGGCCCTAACCACATGTCGTAATCGACCCCGGCAGGTACAGGGCTGTCAGGAACCACAGGGATAGAACGTTTCCAGCCTACATACGACCAGGCACGAACAGAGCGGACACGCCCCAGATTTCCGGCCTGAATATATTTAACTGCATCGAGCCAATGCGGGTCGCTGCGTTGCCATTGCCCTACCTGAACAACTGTTTTGTAACGGTTGGTAGCTTTTACCATCAGGTTACATTCTTCGATGGTGTAACCAAGCGGTTTTTCGCAATACACGTCTTTTCCGGCTTCGGCAGCATAAATCATCGGAATACAGTGCCAATGGTCTGGTGTGCCAATAATAACCGAATCAATGTCCTTTTGCTCAAGTACTTTCCTGAAATCGTTGTAAAGAGCAGGTTTTTTGCCAGTAATTTTTTCAACTTCAGCAGCACGTTTCTCCAGCACATTGCGGTCAACATCGCACAAAGCGGCACATTCCACATTGGGCTGTTTCAGGAATGAAACTAAATTACTCCAGCCCTGATTGTTGCATCCGATGAGTGCAACAGTGATCCTTTCATTTGCGCCTACGCATCCGGCATTCATCAGTGTAGGAAAAACACTCATAGCGGCAGCTACAGTGGTCGATTGTTTGATAAAAGTTCTGCGATCGTTGGTCATATTTAATTGATTTATGGTTTTTATCAGTGTTATTATTCGTGGTTATAAAATTTGCCCTAAAGGTAGCCAACGAATGCAAAATTAAAAAGGAAAAACTGGTATCAGTCAACATTTTATTGAAATGATTCTTTTAATGCACTCGATTGCACAATTTCAGCAATTCAAATATTTTTTTTCAGTTAAAGATAAATATCGAACTACAATATTACTTTTAACCTCACAACATCAGACAATTCAGCAACTAAAAACCCGTTTATGAGACCTTACATTTTAGCCGAAAATAATTGGAAAACAGTAAAAGACGAACATTATCAACTCGTTGTATTGCCATGGGGAGCCACCGAAGCGCATAATTACCACCTGCCATATTCAACCGACAATGTGGAAGCCGATGCAATCGCAGCTGAATCGGCCAGAATTGCATGGGAAAAAGGTGGTAAAGTGATCGTACTCCCTGGTATTCCTTTTGGTGTAAATACCGGTCAGTTTGATGTGCCGCTCGATATGAACCTGAACCCATCGACCCAATTTGCCATCCTGAACGACATTATCGAAACTCTCAACCGGCAGGGAATTTATAAACTAATCATTCTGAACAGTCATGGAGGTAACGATTTCAGGCAAATACTGCGCGAACTGGGCCTGAAATACCCGAAAATGTTTCTCGCTGAAGTGAACTGGTACAAGGTGAAAGATGCCAAAACTATTTTCGATGATTTGGGCGAACATGCCGGTGAGGTAGAAACCAGCCTGATGCTTTACCTGAAACCGGAATGGGTTTTACCACTTTCGGAGGCTGGTGATGGTACCGCAAGAAAATACAAATTCAAGGCCATGCACGAAGGCTGGGGCTGGGCAGAACGCCGCTGGACAAGTGTTACAAAAGACACCGGGATTGGAAACCCAGCCAAGGCAACAGTTGAAAAAGGTGAGAAATTCTTCAGATTACTCACCGAAAAAATCGGGGAGTTTATGTTTGAAGTAGCAACAACTGATCGGGACGACTTTTACGAATAATTCAAACAATTCAGCAGATCAAAATGCGTATAATTTTTATTTTTCTGGTCACATTTATCCAGACACCCGCCTTTGCCCAAACTTCCAAATCCATCTGGGCATCCGAACTCAACACTGCTAAGAACACACAATACCTCAACGAATTGGAGCAGCAGGTAATTTACGAGCTTAACAAAGTCAGGAGCAACCCAAAACGCTACGCTGAAGTTTATCTGGAAGTACTCCGAGATGGTTTTAACGGTAAACTATTCACTTATCCGGGCCAAATTACGGTCAGAACACAGGAAGGAATCAGGCCACTGGAAGAGTGTATAAAAGTTTTGAAGAAAACAGATCCGCGCCCTATACTCAGTCCATCTGAAGGATTATCAAAAGCTGCTGGTGAATTGATGAAAGATCAGCAGAAATACGGCGGAATCGGGCACATTGCCCGGAATGGCTCAACGCCGCAAAGGCGCATAGAAAAATATGGTGAATGGGATATTTGCTCTGCCGAAGATATTACCTACGGCAGTTTTGAAGCCCGTCAGATTGTGATTTTCCTGCTGATAGATGATGGTGTTCCGGATCGTGGACATCGCGAGAACATACTGAATCCCTGCTTTCGTTTTGCCGGTGTTGCCAATGGCAATCATCCCGATTACCAAACAATTTGTGTAATCGATTATGCAGGAGAGTACAAAAC
>JBBQMW010000013.1:0-44176 GCA_038329265.1 Bacteroidales bacterium
TAAACCAACTAATAACCATTTTTTATGATTGCGAAAACATCAAATCAAATTAATTCGGGTACTGTGATTAAATGCAGCCTGAAAACCAGACTGGTATACTTTATTTTCCTGTTTTTTCTGATCACTTCTTTCCTATTGATTACTTCTGCAAATGCATTCTCTTTCCCGAATTCTGTTGCATCTTCAGAGTTACAAGGTTTAACAACTAAATATGAAGCCGAAGATGCTCTACTTTCAGGAGTAATTATAGCCAAATCGCTCACTGGTTTCTCCGGAACCGGTTATATGGATGGCGGCTCTTTTGATGCTGAGAGCGATAAAATAACTTTCACGGTAAATGTACCAACTGCCGCGTCGTATCCGCTGATTATCCGGTTTCAGAATACTTGCGGAGTTTGCGAAAAAGCCCAGAATATTTCGGTCAATGGCGGCACAGCCAAATACACCACTTTTAATGCAACAACCGCCGGATGGCAGGACTTGAATTATGGCGCCGTCGATTTAAAGGCGGGTAATAACACCATTGCCATTTCAAAAAGCTGGGGTTTTACGCACATCGACTACCTCACCATTGGCGAAAACGATGCCACTGCTCCAACTGCCCCAGCCAATCTGGAATCCGAAAATGTGAACCAGACTTCATTCAGTTTAGTCTGGGACAATTCTACCGATAATGTGGGAGTTACCGGATATGATGTTTATTTCGGCAGTATCCTGAAAGCTACAACCACAACAAACTCGTTATTAATTAACAGTTTAACTTGCAATACCCAATATCCAGACATTACAGTAAAAGCCAAAGATACCGCCGGAAATGTTTCTGCAGCAAGCAGTCCAATCTCAGTGACTACAAGCCCATGCGTGTCATATACTTTAACTGTGATTAATGGTATTGGTTCCGGTTCATATAATTCAGGACAAATTGTGACTGTAAAAGCAAATGTTGCACCTTCAGGTCAGATTTTCGACAAATGGACCGGATCGACTGCAATCACAAATGTTAATTTAGCTGAGACAACCTTGACAATGCCAGAAGCGGCAACTCAAATTACTGCAATTTATAAAGATGTTGATCAGACGCCTTTACTCGATCCGAATGCAACACCGGGAACTATTAGCCTCTGGAATTATCTGAAATCAATTTATGGCCAGAAAATGCTGACCGGTTGCTGGACAGAATCCCAGTTTGGCGGGAATGACAATGTGGAGAAATGTTCCGGAGAAACTCCGGCCATTTGGGGACAGGACATGAATAGCTGGTATAAAAGCCGGACTGATCAAAACTGGATTAACACCTGGAACAGCAACATTCAGGGATTTAAAACAGCTCACAAACGTGGTCAGATTCTTCAGGTAAACTGGCACTGGCAAATGCCTTCGAGCAAAGTAAATGGTGCATATACCCGCGATGCCTGGGGGAAAAATGCTGCCGGAGTTTCGCAAATGATGACTGCCCAGCAATGGAGCGACATGGTTACTCCCGGAACCGCCTTGTACGATGCGATGATTGAAGATATTGACTACCACGTGGTCAATTTCCTGAAGAAAATAGTGGACGAAAAAGGTATCCCAATTCCAATCCTTTTCAGGCCTTTACACGAAATCGACGGTGGCTGGTTCTGGTGGACCTGCACTTCCGATCCGACAAAAACGGCGAAGTTGTTTAAAATCTTACAGGATCGGATTATGAATTTTCATGGTTGCCACAACCTGATTTGGATTTACAATCCCGGAGTTGTATGCAATGGCGGAAGCTGGCCTCCTTACCAGACCTCAGAAAATGCAAGGCGAAAAGCATTTTATCCGGGCGATGCCTTTTGCGACATCACCGGTATTGATTTGTACGATTTTGATCCGGTAAAGCGAGGTACATACTCCAGTACCGGCAAAACTTACCGCGATGCATGGAATACCATGAAAGCCATTGCTCCCTCGAAAATGATTGCACTTTGCGAAGGCGAAGGTTTACCAAATCCTGAAAAATGTTTTACTGATGCAACTTATGCACCATGGTTGTATTGTTTGCCTTGGTATTCGATTAATTATACCGACCCCACAGCAGGTGCGACCCGTGATTTGTGCGAATGGAATAAAATTCAGTTCAAAAGTTCGTATGTGATTAATGCCGGAGATTTTAACATCACTTCCATTCAGACTCCATTGGAGCAGGAAGATTCTGGAATCAGGATTTATCCTAACCCAACAGGTGACAGACTGAATCTGGTAATGAACGAGAACGCAGAGCAAATCGATTTATTTGATCTGAACGGCAAAGTGATCCTATCGCAAAAAGCATCATCGATGAACGAAACAATAGACGTATCAATTATCCAATCAGGAGTTTATATTTTAAAGATTGTATCAACGAATGGTAGGATTTATTCTTCCAAGTTTATAAAACAGTAATTCAATACAAAAATCCAACTTCAGAATAAACCAATTAAACTGAAATAAAATGACTTTAAAACCTGAATTTTCAAGGCAATATCGACTTTTGATCTGCCTGATTTTTTCTATTTTTTTTCTCACCAATCCGCTATCGGCTCAGGTAAAAATTTCAGAACAAAAGTGGACTGTTCCGACCTACAAAGTCATGCCACCCGATAAAAACCCGATGTTCTTTAAAGGCGAATCGTATCAGGGTGCTTCAAAAATCATTTATCCTTACGCCCTGAACGATATGATTTCCAATGAAAAAGCAGATCAGGACTGGAAAACGCTCATTCTCGAAAACGAATACATCAAGTTGTATGTTACTCCTGAAATCGGTGGAAAACTCTACTACGGAACCGACAAAACCAACAATTATAACTTCTTCTATAAAAATAATGTGGTCAAACCCTCCAACATTGGCATGACCGGTGCATGGGTTTCAGGAGGAATTGAATGGTGTGTCATCCATCATCACCGGGCTTCGACAATGCTGCCGGTTGATTATGATCTGGAAGAAAATGCCGACGGCAGCAAAACCATTTGGATTGGCGAAACTGAACCACGCCACCGCATGCGCTGGACCATTGGGATGACTGTTTTCCCAGGCAAATCGTATTATTGCAACGAGGTTAAAATCCTGAACGCGACTCCTTATACCAACACTTTTTTGTTTTGGGCAAATGTGGCGGCACATACCAATAAAGATTATCAGGTTATTTTTCCTCCAAGTGTTCAACAGGCGACCTATCATGCCAAAAACAGTTTTTCTCACTGGCCGATTTCTACTGAAGTATATAATGGAGAAGACTTTACTAAGGGAGTTGATCTCAGTTACTGGGCAAATTCGGTTCACCAGAATTCGTATTTTGCCTACGACCTGAAAGAAGATTTTATGGGCGCCTACGACCATGGCAAGGAAACCGGAACCGTGCACATTGGCGATCACAACATTGTGAAAGGCGCCAAGTTGTGGGAATGGGGATCGGGGTCGCAAGGACAAGCTACCGAAGGACTTTTAACCGAAAAAGACGGTCCTTATGTGGAAATTATGGTGGGCGCTTTTTCTGATAATCAACCCGATTACAGCTGGATACGGCCATACGAAGTGAAATCATTCAAACAATATTGGTATCCGGTAAAAGATATTCAGGGCTTCAAAAATGCCAATCTGAATGGCGCGGTAAACCTCGAAAAGCGCGATGAGAATAAGGTATTTCTGGGTTATTATTCCACACAAAAAGTAAGCAAAACGAAGATAATCCTGAAAAAGAAAGGTGCAACAGTTTTTGAAAAAGTGCTTGAAATTTCCCCGGAAAAAGCATTTACACAAATCGTAAAAATTGATGGTGACTTTGAAATCACCGATTTGTTCACTGAGATGGTGAATACAGAAAATCAGGAACAGTTGGTTGCCTATCAACCAATCGTACAAAAAGCAGTTGAAAATCTTCCGGAAGAAGTCAAAAGGCCGACTATTCCGAAAGACATGGCCACTGTTGAGGAATTATACCTCACCGGAAGTCGTATTTTGCAGTTTCACAACCCAACTCTGAATGCGATGGATTACTTCAATGAAGCACTGAAACGCGATGCCGGTGATATTCGAACCAACGTTGCAATTGGAAATATCCACCTCAAAAACGGTGAATACAAGCTGGCCAGAACTTATTTTGGTACTGCGAATAAAAGGCTCACTAAAGATTACACCCGCCCTTCGACCTGCGAAGCGCTTTATCTGCAAGGACTGACTTTAAAAGCTCTGGAACTTTACGATGAGGCTGTTGACACGCTTTACCGTGCCACCTGGGATTATGCCTGGCATTCGGCTGCGTTTTTTCAGTTGGCACAGATTTCATGCCTGAAAGGTGATTTCAACAAAGCACTCAATCAGATCGATCAGTCGCTGAGTACCAATTCTCTGAATAACAGTGCCATCTGTTTAAAAGCGTCTATTCTCCGGAAACTTGGCAAAATGGAAGAAGCGCAAACTCTGATGACTCCGGTTCTAGCTTCCGATCCGCTTGATTTCAGGGCAGGAAATGAACTTTATTTACTGGCGAAAGAATCGAAAAAATCAAATAGCGACGAATTTTTGGCCAAACTGAACCGGAAAATGCGCGACTTCAACCAGAATTACCTTGAATTGGCAGTTGGCTATCTGAATGACGGACTATTCGACGATTCGGAAGATGTCCTTCGCCGTTACTCCGGAAAAGACCAGATGATCAGTTATTACCTGGGTTATCTTCAGGACAAAAAAGGAAATAAAACCGAAGCAGATAAATTCTTCCGCGAGGCTTCTGTACAGTCCGTTGATTACGGATTTCCTTTCAGGTTAGAGGATGAAAAAGTATTGCAAACGGCTGCAAAATATCATCCTGAGGATGCGAAACCCTGGTATTATCTGGGTAATTTGTTGTTCGACAAACAGCCGCAAAGAGCCATTGAAAGCTGGGAAACGGCAGTAAAATTGGACCCTAATCTGGCCATTGCCTGGCGAAATCTTGGTTTCGGATATTATCATCATAACCAGGATATTCCGAAAGCAATTGCAGCTTACGAAAAAGCTTTCTCTCTCAAAAAAGACGAGCCCGTTTATTATGCAGAGCTTGATCCATTGTATGAACTGAATAACAGCCCGTTGGAAAAACGAGTAAAGCTATTTGAAGGAGTCAACGAAATTGTGAAGCAACGCGACGATGCTTTTGTTCGGGAGATTATGGTTTTAAACCTATCGGGCCAGGCAGAAAAATCGGTGGAATATTTAAGCAACAGTGTTTTTCATTTCAGGGAAGGCAGCTCGAGAGTCAGCGATATGAAGGTGGATGCACACCTTTTGCTGGGTAGAAAATATTTGAATGAGAAGAAAAACGATCTGGCTTTGGCTGAATTTCTGAAAACTACCGGAGGCAAAGCTGATAACGAAAATGCCGATGCTCGCGACCCTCAAATAAACTATTTCATAGGTTTAGCATACGAAGCTTTGGGGAAAAAGGCTGAAGCCAAAAATCAGTATACCAAATCAGCTAGCCAAGCAGTCAAAGATGCCGGAATCATCAGCTATTATCAGGGATTGAGTCAGTTGAAACTGGGAAATAAGGAAAAAGCAACCGCCTGTTTTAATGCATTGATTGAAGAAGGAAATAAGCAAATGAGTAAAGAATCGGAAGTTGACTTTTTTGCCAAATTTGGGGAGAAAGAGACCAGAAATGAACAATTGTCGAATGCTTACCTAAAGATTGGTCTTGGGAATAAAGGTCTGGGCGAATCTGCAAAGGCCAATGAGAACCTCAAGAAAGCAGTGGAACTGTCAGCCAGCAACCTATGGGCACAAGTGGAGTAGTGGCATCCCTTGTGGATGCCCTTACTGTATATGCCCCTTATTTATACAATGAATGATATATGCCATACAATCCAAATATTCACCATCGCCGCAGCATCCGCCTGAAAGGATATGATTATTCGCAGGCTGGTCTGTATTTTGTCACCATTAACGTGCAGGACAGAAAACATTTATTTGGAAAAATTGTGAATGGCGAAATGATTATAAATGATGCGGGACAAATGGTGGAAACCGAAAACATTGGGCTGGAAACCGTTCAACGGTAAATTGTGGCAACACAATTATTACGAACACATTATCCGTGACGAACAATCGTATCAAAATATTTCTGATTATATTCGAAACAATCCTTCAAAATGGCAGGATGATAAATTTTTTCAACAATGAACAACAGTGAAATACTCATTTATCAGAATTCTGAAGGGAACATCAAGATTGATGTTCGTCTTGAAGAAGAAACCGTTTGGCTTACGCAAGAACAAATGGCACTTTTGTTTGGCAAAGTTAGAAGTACCATTGCAGAGCACATACAAAATGTATTTAAAGAAGGTGAGTTGAATGAAGAAGTGGTATGTCGGGAATTCCGACACACCACACAACATGGCGCTATTGCAGGAAAAACACAGGAGAAATCAGTAAAATACTACAATCTTGATGTCATTATTTCTGTTGGTTATCGGGTAAAATCACCACAAGGCACACAATTTCGCATTTGCGCAACACAACGGCTCAGAGAATACCTTATCAAAGGTTTTGCTTTGAACGACGACCGCTTTAAATCGGGCAGTTCGATGAACTATTTTACCGAATTGCAAGAGCGAATTCGGGAAATACGAATTTCTGAACGGTTTTTCTACCAAAAAATTAAAAACATTTATACCACAAGCATCGACTATGATGCAAAAGATGAAAAGACCATTGAGTTTTTCAAGGTAGTGCAAAACAAACTGTTGTGGGCTATTAGTCAGCATACTGCAGCTGAATGGAAGGGATTTACTTACCCATGCAGGGAAAATTAGCCACGAATTGGCCATGAAAAAGTCGGGCGAGGAATTTGAAAAATACCAGTTGGTTCAAAAACAAATTGAAAAAGAACAAAGCCTCACCGAAATTGAGGAAGACATTAAAAAACTCGGAAAATCCTAATAAACCATGAAAAATATTCTCATTTCCATCATTCTTTTTGTATCGGTCAGTTCATATGCACAGGTTAAAACCTGGCAGGCACCGGAAGGCTTTGCCTCTGCCAAATATTATCAGGTAAAAGTGAACGGAATTGCTGTTCCGGTTTTCGATACGCCCATTGCATCGTATGCAGTTTTCGACTTTAAAGGAGAGGCAAATATTGAAGTAAATACCATGTTCGACGTGCGCTGGGTTGATATCCGTCCTCTCCGAACCGGTTTAAAACCAACTTATTCCGGAGACAATTCATTCAGTTTTAAATTGAATAAACCTGAAAACTTAAGTTTGGAGTTGAATGGCAGAATCCGTCAACAACCTTTGTTCATTTTCGCCGGAAAGCCTGAGTCAGAGAAACCATCTAAGACCGACAAGAATGTAATCTGGTTCGAAGGCGGCAAACTATATAAAGATGTAAAGCTTGAATTGCAGGATAATCAAACGGTTTATATCGAAGGCGGTGCTGTGGTTCAGGGATACATTTTCGCCGAAGGAAAAAAGAACATTAAAATTTGTGGTAGGGGAATTCTGGATGGTTCGTTCAATAAGACGGATCCAACCTGTAACAACCGGTTCATCGATTTGCGCAATTGTGAAAATATTGATATTGAAGGAATCACTTTACACAACGGAACCACTTGGCAGGTTGCACTTTTCCATTGTAATAGGGCAAATATCAAGGATATCCGGATCGTTAGCGAAAGTGGCAGCGACGATGGAATGGATATTTGCCGATGCACCAATGTGGTGATTGATGGCGTTTTCGCCCACACCAAAGACGACTGTATTGCCATTAAATCGCAAGGCAATTATCCGGGCAATCATCCAACCGACAATATTCTGGTGAAAAACTGTGTATTCTGGAACTCGATCTGGGGTAATGCCATAGAAATTGGGTTTGAACTTTATTCCGACGAAGTAAAAAACATTCGGTTTGAGAACATGGATATTATTCATGTGGAAGATGGCGCTACCATGAGTATTCACAATGCAGGCCAGGCACATGTGCACAATGTAGTTTTCGAAAATATCCGTGTCGAAGACAGCAGGCAAAAACTGTTCGATGTCGCCATTTTCTTCTCGCAATGGAGTGCCGATGGCATACGAGATAAGGATTCAATTGCTACCTATTATTTAAATGGCGCATGGGATGGTGTTCAAACTCCTCCGGCAGGCACAGAAGCTTATCACAGCAAATTTCGCGGAAAAGTGAGCAACATTGTCTTTAAAGATATTCAGGTAGTGGGCGGCTTGATGCCATTCTCTGTTTTTCATGGATTCGACAATACAAAAAATGTATCCGGAATCACAATCGATAATCTCACTTATATGGGTAAACGGCTGACTGATACTGAAAGTGCAAAGATTCGGCAGCAGAATACCAAAGGATTGACGATAAAATAATTTAGATGGGTACAAAAACCTCATTGGGGCGAACAAATTTCTGGTCATCGACGAAGCGCAGAGAATCGACTGGATTGAAGAACGCGATGGAAGCCTCAATGGCTTCGAAATGAAGTATCAACCGAAAAACAACAAGGCGCCAGGTGCTGGATCAGCAACTATCCCGATGCGACATTTCAAGTCATTTCAAGGGAAAATTATCTGGAATTTATTACTGAAAAATAAGTATTGTTCAAATCTTAAATACCTATTTTTGCCTATGAGCACACTCCAACACAGAGATGCTTATTTTACTAACTACCCAAAACCTGTTCCATGATGAAAAGTGTATTTTTCAGCAATTGTATTGCTTCTTCATTCTGTCCGTTCTCAAAGTTCAACCGAAAACTTTTCCAACCTTTCATTTCTGGTTTTATTTTTAAAATCGCGATTTTAACTTCAATTCTTATATTTCTGATTGATAGCAATATCCAGGCGCAGCAAACCCGAACCTGTTTGAATGGCTGGTGGGATTTTGTTCCGGTATATGGAAAAACAGATCATTCAAATCCAACCTACTCACAGCAACCCATACAGGGCTGGGTGAAAAATGGGATTCTGGTACCCGGTTCATGGTCAAGTGGTTCATCCGAATCCGGACCGGGCGAACCTGCCTGGAAGGATTGGCAAATTTCGAAAAGTTTTGACACCCCGATTGCCTGGGATTCTGCATCAACTGCCTGGTATAAAACTACTTTTAAACTTGATTCAAAATTGCCCAACCGACTCTATTCCCTTCGTTTTGATGGAATTCTTCGCGAATCGTGGATTTATGTCAATGGTATTGAAGTTAGTCATCGGAAAGAAGGAACTTTACCAAGCGAACACGATATTACTTCGGCTTTAAAGTTGGGTGAAAATGAAATTGCGGTATATGTTACCGATTACAAACGCGACGAAAATGGTCGCACTTTTGTAAATGTTGGCGCCGATCAAATGGGCAGCCAGCACGGCATTTGGGGCGACGTTTACCTCGAATCGAAACCGGCTGTAAATATTCAGGATATTACGATTCAAACCAGTGTTCGCAACAACGAACTGACCCTGATTTATACCATTTCGAACAAATCAAAAAAGGATATTTCTGTAACTCCTGAATTTCAGGTTGAATGGCAGAATAAAACGTTTAAAACGTTTCAGGACAAACCTTTAACGATTGAATCAGGAAAATCGGTTACTTGCACCAAGGTTGAAACCTGGAGCAACTACATCGCCTGGACGCCCAACAACCCACAGCTATACAATTTGGATATCAGCTTGAAAACCAATGACCAAATCATTGATAAAAGAACTGAACGCTTTGGCTTCCGCGAAATTTGGGGCGATGGACACAACTTCATGCTGAACGGAAAACCTATTCACATGCTTGGCGAATGGGGACACAAAGATCATTTCGGTTTTCTTCGTCCCGAATATGTTCGGCAATGGTTTGGAATGCTGAAAGCATTGAATATGAATTATATTCGAACCCACACCTTCCCACACCCAAAATGGATGATTGATATGGCCGATGAAATGGGTATCATGGTTTGCCTAGAATCGGGATGGTTTATGAGCGGATCTCAAGCCATGGACAAGGACGAATATTGGGATAATGGCAAGGAATATGCCCGCAGCATTATTCAAACTTACAAAAACCATCCTTCCATCATTCTTTGGAGTGTGGGTAACGAAGTGCGTTGGGGCTGGAATCTCAACGCGGTAATTAAGCATGGGCCTGAAATTCAGAAAATATACGACGAAATGGATCCAACCCGCATTGCTTTTTCCGACGGAAGTACTTCGCTTTGGGACGAACGCCCACAGCCAATTATCAGCCGACATTATGGGCTGGAGTGTACCGGCGAAGATTTTTGGGACAAAACCAAGCCATTGCATGTGGGCGAATTCGGGAAATGGCACTACGGACAACCCATCGATAACCTCGTTTGGGGCAATGATGAAGTGTTTTCGTCGTTCAAAAACTGTGTAACCGCCATTGCTGAAGAAGCCTCCGACATTATTCTGCAAGGTCGTTCGAATGAAGTTTCGTGCATGTTCCCATGGAACCTTTCCTGCCTCGATAATTACCGGCCATCGAATAGCGAAATACACCCGATTTGGAATGACTTTACCGGTCCTTACGCCAAGCCAACCCGGGTTGGACCATACAGTTCCGAGTTCACCTGGTGGATTCCCGAAAGCAAGGGTTATATACCGGGTGAGGGTTTCAAATATATTCAACATGCCAACCGGCCCTTTGCAATTTATATCCGTGAAAAGCTCAACCAATCGTTCGATAATCAAAAAATAAAACATACCGTTTCGCTGATTAATGATTTGGGTAACGATGTGAATGGCATTCTAAAAATTGAAGGCTATTTCGGGAAAGAAAAGGTGTTTGAAAAAGATACCGTGACTTCAGTAAAATCAGGGTATGCTTCACGATTAAGTTTGATATTACCTGAAATACAGGTAAAAGGAAAAACAGTTCTCACGGTGAAAACCAGTTTTATTCAGGGCAGAACTGTTATAGACACCTTATCGAGAGAAATTCAGATTTCTCCGGCAGCCGAAAAAACAAGCAAAATAAACTTGAAGGAATGTCTGGTATTTGGACCGGGAACGATGGAGAAATTTCTGAAAAGTCACCACATTGTTTATCGCTATTTGAAAGATTTGTCTGAAATAGCAAAACAGCCTAAAGCGTTGCTTATTATTGAAAAAAACAGCATCGTGGCTGGTTCCGATCAAAATAAAATAATTTCAGAATTCATTTCGAATGGTGGCCGGGTATTCATCATGGAACAGGAAAACAACGCATTACCGGGTTATTCCATAGACACGAAACCTTCTGAAACCTGTTTTATTCGAAGCTACGAACATCAGGTAATGAATAACTTTACCGATCAGGATTTTGCCTGGTGGGGAAACGATCCATACAGTAAAAGCAATTCCGATTCGTATGTAGCCGTAAAACCATACGGCAAGCCAACAGCTGGGAATAGCAAAATTTTACTTGATTGTGGGTTTGGCGATTTTGGCAATGGTGGTTTGAATTGGACACCATTATTTGAAACCCGCATTGGTAAAGGAATTGCTATTGTTTCTCAGCTTCGACTCACCGAAAAAATGGAAACAATTCCGGCGGCTAATAATTTAGTTTGCCGAATTCTCTCCTATCTCGAATCTTATCAGTCGATTGAATCAGGATTTTATGCCATGGATTCAGCAGCAAAAAATGCATTGGAAAAACTCGGTATTCCATTAGTGAATAAAGAAAATTCCACAGTTTTTCTGGCCGGAAATAGTTTGTTTGATGATAAAAATGAATCAAAACAGGTTTACGATAAAATGACTTCCGGAGCAACAGTTGTGATTCAGGATTTAGATAGTATTTCGATCGCAAAGCTGGCTGCAGCATGGAATATCGACATTCAAGCGGTAAATCTTGGACCCCAATTTAATTTGATCCGCGAACATGCTGATGAGCTGATTAACGGAATCAGCAATCAGGAAACAAACTGGCTCGACAAAGGAACTTATACTCCTGAATCGAATAAAAACCATAAAATAACTGATTGGCTTTTCACTTCAAAAACAGGCATTTCGCTGCTTTCGAGCGAAACCGAAAGTTGCTGGCGTGAATTTTATACACAGAGTGGAAGTGGCGAATGGCTTCGTATGCCGGTGGTTACACATTTGCTTTACAATGGCCCGCGCAAACACGCATCTGGAATGATGAAGTTTTCGGTTGGGAAAGGAACGCTGGTTTTGACACAAATTCCATTGCCTGAAAGCAATTACAGAAAAGCAGAAATATTCTGGACGCAGCTCTTTAGTAATCTCAATGTTTCATCAAGCTACAACCCATTCGAAGGCAATTCGGTTACTCACGGCAATCAATTGAGCAATGGTTATCCTGAAAGTATAAGGCTGATAAAAAATCCAGACAAAACAATGTTGCAGGAAATTATTCAGAAAGGCGATCCGGGAGAAACAAGCGAACGCTTTCAGAATCAGGGATTATCTGATGGATTTAGCTGGGAACGAATTAAAACTTCCAACGGAACAATTTCGTTAACTGATGAATGCAGGGAAGTTGTACTTTACAGCCAGATTTATACCGGACGACCACGAAAATTAAGTAGTGTGGCTGGCGACTGGCCCGACCCGATGCAACAAACATTGGTCGATTTCGCCGGAAAAGGACAAGTTACTCTGTATGTCAATGGAAAAAAATACGATTCAGTAATGCTTTCGGGCGATAAAGCCACCATTTCGGACATCGATCTGAATCAATTCTGGAATACCATTTTAATTCATTTTGTTCCCGATAGCAGGGACTTAAAGATTCAGTGGCACAACCGCCAAAATCAAGCTGAATACGAGTTTAAAATTGAATAGTCAAAGTAATCAAAAATGAAATTATTTTCTAGCAGAAATAAATCTCAACCCGTTTTACCATTGGGGTGCTTTAATGGGAATAATGAAGTTTATGGAAAAAGGAAAATATAAAACAACAACGAAATGAGAAAAATATTACTCTCCATTATTTTTGCTGTAATTGTGTTTTGTGGCTACAGTCAAACAGCCCAACGCCCCGATATTTCTGGCGTAACAGGAGCTATAATAGTCGAAAACGTTCAAAAAACGTATCATGTAAAGCAAAATGGCGGAAATGATGCTTCTTCTGGTTTGACCGAAGAATTGGCTTTTAAAACAATAACCAAAGCAATGCTTGTTGCCAAAGCAGATGTGAAAGCTGGTATTCCGGTAAAAGTGCTTGTTTATTCGGGAATTTACCGCGAAACAATTGGTTTTGTTGATTTCGGAACGGGCATTGGTAAAAATACGCTGTTTGTTTTTGAAGGAACATCGGCAAATGATGTCATTATTTCAGGCTCCGATGAATTTACCGGTTGGCAAGATGAAGGCAACGGAATTTATTCGCACAGTTGGACTTACGATTTTGGTAACAACTACCAGGATTGGCCGTCGAAACAATTAGGTCACCGAAGCGAAATGGTGTTTGTGGATAACAAACCAATGCGTCCGCGAATATTGGAGAATTATACCATGATGGGCAATAAATTCGACGTGTATAAAAGCTTTAGTAATCCAAAAGACAGCTTAACATCTGGCACCTTTGGAGTGGCTGAACGTACCGAAAATGGCAATAAAATTTACGTTTACCCTTCTGCCGGAACTGATATGTCGGTTGCTAAAGTCGATATAGCTGTGCGTCACGAATTTATTCACTTTTCCGCGAAAGAAAATTTGATTATCCGCAACATTACCGTACAACATTTTGCCAACCGCTTTATTTTTCCATGGAATTCAGAACAGCCACTCACATACGATGGCGGTTCAAAAAATATACTTATTGAAGGTTGCAATATATTATGGAACAATGGTTTTGGACTAAATCTTGGCGCTACCGATGGCTTAACCATCCGAAACTGCAATTTAAACTATAATGGTGCTTCAGGCTTTAATACCAGCGGAGCTACAAATTGTATAATCGAAAATGTTAACACCAATTTTAACGTATGGCGCAATTTCTATGGCGGTGATACCGATTGGTTTGCAGGCGGTTCGAAACACCACGAATCGAATAGAATGATTGTTAGAAATTTACAAGCTGTCGGTAATTTCTCTTATGGCATTTGGTTCGACGTTCATTGTAAAAATGTTAAAGTTGAAGATGCCGAATGCCTCTATAATTACGAATCGGGATTAAAAACAGAAATTTCTTTTGGTCCTTTCTTTATTACGAAATCCATTTTTGCCTACAATCGTCGCATGGGCGTTGAATATTACACTGTTGGCGAATATACATTAGACCACTGTATTGTATATGGTGCCGGCACTTCCGCAAAAAATGCAGCCATCGAATTTCGTTGGTATCCACGATCTGGCAATGCGCATTGGGAAAGAAATGCTTTTAAACCAGGTCACATTAGCATTAACAATAACATTATTTGCGGTAGTGCTTCGGAAGATTATATTTGGGCGTTTCATGGCAACCCCGGTGAGCCAAATTATGCTGGAAATTATTTGGCTACCAACAATATTTTCTACCATTTGTCGGGAAACAATACCGGCAAATTTTATTATGGCGATTGGGACTGGAATACCAAAGGAAATTATGCCGGTTGGCTGGCGTGGATTAACGCAGGGAAAGTTCGCGAAAAAAACAGCTTGTGGCAAGACCCAAAATTCGAAGCTCCCGAAAAAGCTGACTTCAGGTTAAAAACCGAAAGCACCTTGAAATTAAAAGAATGTCAATACAAATGTATTGTTCCTGATGCATCATTAATGAACCTTTGTAAAGAATTTTTCGCATGGACTACCTACGTAGCTCCGGTTGTTGATGGTGTGCCTGGTGGTGTGGAAAGTTGTACGACCGCACCCGAAAAATTTCCGACATGCACGATTACCACGCCTACTTCAAACGAAATTCTTAAAGCCGGCCTTAATGTTCTGATAAAAGCAGATGTAACACAATCCGTAGGCACAATAAGCAAAGTTGTTTTTCTGCAAAATGGTTTTGTTATTGTAGAAGATGCCGTTGCGCCTTATGAATGTACATGGTCAAAACCCGTTTATGGCAACTATACCTTAAGTGCTGAAGTTATTGATGACCAAGGTTTAGTAGGATATTCGCAAGCTGTAAAAGTGAAGGTGAATTGTAGTGATCTGGGAATTTTCAATGTGCAACAAGATATTGGGAATCCATTTCTTTCCGGAAATGCTTGTTTTAGTTCTAATAAATATTCTATCTATGGAAATGGCACCGATATTTGGGATAAAATAGACCAATTTTACTATTTGTATAGAAACTATAATGGCGAAGATACAATTACTGCCAAAGTTAGTGCAATGGACAATACCAACGAATGGGCAAAGGCCGGAATTATGCTTCGTGATGGAACAGCACAAGATGCAAAATTTGTAATGGTAGCAAATCATCCCGACAATAGTGTATCTATGCATTGGCGTAAAATTGACGGAAAAATTGTGGCTTATAATGGATCAAAATTGGCCGCTTCCACAATTGCTAAATATCTGAAAATAGTTAAATCAGACAGTAATTACTCGGGCTACTATTCCGCCGACAACCTGAGTTGGACAAAGATTTCGACAGTATCCAATTTTACAATGCAAAGTCCGCTTGTTGGCTTGTGTGTTACCTCTCACGATGTAGCTAAAATTTGCAATGTGGCTTTTACAAACGTATATATTTCAAGTAATCCGCTTTCAATAAGCTCAAATTTAATCAATTCGTCCAGTATGAAGGTTTTCCCAAATCCTTCATACGGCACAACTACTATCGAATTAAACCTGCGTCAAAACGCTACTGTATCGTTAAATGTTTTCGACTTAATGGGACATAAAGTGGCGTGCTTATTAAACAGTAAAGTTTCTGGCGGACTGCAAACTATTTCATGGAATGGTGCGGATGCAAATGGGAATAGATTAGTAGAAGGTATGTATTTTCTTCAACTGATTTCAGATTTGGAAAATACATATACCACTAAACTTTACCTGATGCAATAGTTGAAATTCAGCGATTGAAATTTTACCTTTATCATAAATCATATAAATCAAATTTTTATGAAGCAAATAAATCTATTCAAAACAACTATCCAAACAATTATTTTCCTCTATGCCACTGCAACACATGCGCAGGAAGCTAAAACATTGTTTTCGCCGGGGAAAAACATTTCAGTGGAAGTCAGTTTTCGAGAAAAAGTATATTATTCTGTGTCATTCAATGGCGAACGTGTTTTAGAACCTTCACCCATATCGTTAAGTATTGACAATTCTGTCCTTGGTTTAAATCCTAAAGTTTTGGTAGTGAAACAAAACACTGTTGACGAAAAGATCAAAACCGTTTGGGGTAGCCGAAAAGAAATCATTGATAACTATAACCAATTGTCAATTGATTTTGAGGGCGGTTTCACGCTGGAATTTCGTGCTTACGATTATGGCGTTGCTTATCGGTTTGTTACCCGACTAAAAGAAAAGCAAGTTACAGTTAAAAACGAAGAGGTATCGTACCGCTTTAATTTTGGAGTTTCAGCCTGGATGCTCGACGCTAAAAGTTATGAAACAAATTACAAGCTTTTTCCACTCGATGTTCAAAATATTCAGGATTTTAATAACAGCAAAAGCAAGGTTTTTCTGCCAATTGTGGTTCTGCCAAAAGGAAACGTAAAACTATTAATTACCGAAGCCGGATTGTATGATTACCCAAGTTTGTTCATTGACAGGGGAAACGACTACGAAAACTTCCTGAACGGAACTTTCGAAAAGTACGCTTTGACCACTAAAACCGGTGGATTTAGTAACTACTCGCAAGTGGCTGATAAAGAAGCTGACTATATTGCAGTTACAAATGGAACGCGCGATTATCCCTGGCGTTTGCTGGTAATTAGCGACGACGACCGAACTTTTGCCGACTGCGATTTGGTTTATCAACTCTCAAGGCCCTGCGCTTTAAAAGAAACCGATTGGATAAAACCCGGCAAAGTTGCCTGGGAATGGTGGCACGATTACATGGTTGAAGGACAAAACTTTGTCGGCGGAGTGAATACACAAACCTATTTGTATCACATTGATTTCGCCGCAAAATATAGTTTGGAATATATACTGATTGACTGGATGTGGACAGACAAATACGATTTAACGCTAATTAATCCCGATGTGGACATTAAGAAAATCACGGATTATGCCAAGTCAAAAGGCGTAAAAGTGATTGTTTGGAGCCCTTCGCATACCCTTTACCGCCAATTAGATATAGCGCTCGATTTATTTGCTTCACTAGGCATTTCAGGAGTTAAAACTGATTTCTTTGGCCGCGAAGATCAGACCGGAATAAAAATGTACGAAGATATTGCCAAAGCTACCGCAGCGCGTAAAATGCTGGTCGATTTTCATGGTGCTGCCAAACCAACTGGTTTATCGCGCACTTACCCTAATGTTGTTAATTATGAAGCTGTTGCCGGTAACGAATGGAATAAGCTGTCTGACGACAAAACAACGGTGAAACACAAAATAATCCTTCCATTTACACGCGGTTTACAAGGACCTATGGACTTTACTCCAGGCGGTATGCGCAATATACAATCTGGCCACAGCCTGCGGATGACAATGCCCGAAGTTCATGGAACCCGGAGTGGTGAGATGGCTTTGTTTGTGATTTATAACGAACCACTGAAAATGCTTTGTGATGCACCATCCGTTTACGAACGCGAACCAGAAATTATTCGGTTTATTTCGAAAATTCCGACAGTTTGGGACGAAACAAAAGTACTGGAAGCTAAATTTGGAGAATATCTGGTTGAAGCCAGACAAACGGGAAATTCATGGTATGTTTCGGGTTTAAATGGAGAAAAAAGCAAGACGGTGACTTTAGATCTCTCATATTTGGGTGAAGGAAAATATACAGCACAGATTCTTAAAGATGGACCAAATGCCGATCGCGTTGGTACTGATTATATTTTTGAAACCAGGGAAATTACGAAAAATACAAAATTGACTTTAACCATGGCAAATGGTGGTGGATTTGTTATTTTTATCAAATAATTGAAGATTTCAAATTCGTAGTGAATTAGAATACAACAATGATTTTGATTTTTCAATTTTTAAAGAGTGATATTTTACTAAACAAACTAGAACTAAAAAAAAATGAGACAAGCTATTAATTCTAAAATTGCATGCATCAATACCAGATTTAAATTACTAACAATCTGTATCTTATTAAGCTTTATTAACCTAGGTGCTTTTGCCGCAAAAAATGAACAGATTACTGATTTAGTTTCGTTTTGCTCAGGGCTTAAAGGTTTTAATTTGCTTGGTAAGTTTGATGTTTCGTGGTCAAATTCGGGTTTCCCTGAAAATGAGTTCAAGATGATTCACGACCTGGGTTTCAATTTTGTTCGTTTGCCTCTCGATTACAGAACATATACCAAAGCCGGTAATTGGGATAGTTTTGTTGAAACTGAACTTGTAAAGATTGATAAAGCCGTTAGTTATGGCGAAAAGTATAATGTGCATGTTTGTATTAATTTACACCGGGCACCAGGTTTTTGCATCAATAAAATAACAACATTGCCCGTCAACCAACAATTGAATCTTTGGACTAATATAGCAGCTCAGGATGCCTTTGTTAACCATTGGATTTACTTTGCCGAACGCTACAAAGATATTCCGGCTGAAAAATTAAGTTTCAATTTGGTAAACGAACCAGCAGAAGTAACTGCTGAAGTATATTTACCCATCATGAAAAGAGCAATTGCTGCCATTCATAAAATTAGTCCTGAACGTGTAGTTTTTGTTGATGGAATAAATGTCGGAAACGACTTGCTTGTTGCTTTAAAAGACGAACCCAATGTAGCACAATCAATTCACAGTTACAATCCGTTTGGAATTACCCATTATAAAGCTGAATGGGTTTCCGGATCGGCCGATATGCCCGAGCCACATTGGCCATTATTACAAATACCAAATCATTTGTACGGCAGTTGGAAAACCGATTTCAAGAGTGCAATGGTAATTGAAGGTAATTTTCCGAAAGGAACCATTATCACAGTTAATGTGCAGGTGGTTTCGATTGAAGCAAATCTTTTAATAAAAGCCGGCACTCAAACCGTTTTATCAAAGAAATTTGTTTGTGGAGCCGATTTTGGAACGGATTTTACCAAGATTATTAAAACAGAATGGGGATACCAAAATATCTCGAACAAAGATTTTTCAGGAACTACAAATGCCGATGCAACTAAAATATCAATTGAATGCAACTCAGGCGATTGGCTGGTAATGAATACCATAACGATCAATTCAGCAGGTAAAATCTTCACTTTTAGTCCGGGTGACGACACTTGGGGTAAGAAACAAGGATCATATACATTGGACTCGGGTGGAAATATTACCGCAAAAGATGGCAGTGCTTTATTGCCTTTTGACGGATTCAGGAAAAATATTGAGATTGCAAAAACAAATCACATTGCATTTATGGTTCAGGAATTTGGTGTTTATAATAAAACACCTCACAGTGTAACCATCGCTTTTCTGACTGATTTAGCTAAATTACTGAAAGATAACAATATTGGCTGGGCACTATGGAATTTCACTGGTTCATTTGGAATCTTGAACAGCGATCGTGCTGACTGTGTGTATGAAACTTATCAGGGAATGAAACTCGATCGGAAAATGTTGAATGCCTTAACAGGAGTAAATACTTCGGCAGTAATGAATTTAAAAAGCGATAAAAACCTGAAAGCATTTCCTTGCCCGGCCATCGATTATTTATATGTAAATTGCAGCGATTTGTCAGGCAAAACCGAATTTGTAATTAGTGATATTTCGGGGCATAAAATTAGAAATACAATTAATGAGATTTCTAACAATGAGGTAATTAAATTAAGTATTGTGGGTTTACCTCGTGGAATTTACATTTTAAATGCTTCGAATAATGGAATCATTTATAGCCGAAAGATAATCGTCCAATAAGAACACTAATCTAATTAAAGCCTAAAAATTATGAATGAAGAAACAAATTCAAAAGTGCCAACACCAGTTTTAGCCAGTGAGGCAAATTCTTCCAACAACATTAATCGCAGAAAATTTATCGGAGGAATTACTGCTGCAACTTTAGGGGTAACATTAGTTCCTCGTCATGTGTTAGGAGGCCGTAATTATGTAGCTCCAAGCGATAAAATAAACATGGCTTATATTGGCTGTGGAACACAAGGACTTCGAGAAATGGGTGAATTACTTGAGGCTCCCGAAATTCAAATTGTTGCCGTTTGTGATCCGCAAAAGAAAGCCATTAATTATTATGATTGGGATTCCGAATCGTTGCGAAATCAAATCAGACAAGGAATTGGAAACTCCAATTGGTCAACCGGCGGAAACAATACCATTCCCGGTGGCCGCGACAATGCGAAAGAATATGTCGACGGATATTATGCCCACAACCGTGCCGATCAGAAAAGCAAAGGCTGTAAAGCCTATGCCGATTTCAGGGAATTGCTTGAAAAGGAGAAAGGAATCGATGCTGTAAAAATTATGACTCCCGACCATTTGCATGGAGTTATCGCCATGGCTGCCATGAAACGAAACATTTCAGTTACCATGCACAAACCCATTTCAAACCGCTTGATTGAAGGTAAAAAGGTAATCGACTTTGCCAAAAAATCGGATGTGATTACTCACCTGATTGCCTGGGAAAGCAACGGAAACATGGATCAGATTATGGCTTGGATTAACGGTGGTTCAATCGGGCAGTTGAAAGAAGTGCACAACTGGTCATTCCGTCCGGTTTGGCCCCAATATGCACAAATACCCACTACCAAACCTGCTATTCCTGAAGGATTCGACTGGGATTTGTGGTTAGGTCCTGAAAGTGAAAGACCTTATCATCCAAATTATACCAACATGGTTTTCCGCGGTTGGTACGACTTTGGTGGCGGCTCAATGGCCGATATGGGTCATTACAGTTTGTGGACGGTTTTCAATGCACTGGAACTGGGAAATCCGACCATTATCGAACCTAATTTCAGTCACGTTTGCGACATACAGAACAATACAACCGCCTTCAAGATTGAAAACGATTTTGCATTCCCTTATGCTAGTTCAGTTCGTTTTAAATATCCGGCAAAAAACAATCGTCCGGCAGTCGACCTCATCTGGTACGATGGCGGTATGCGTCCTCCAACGCCAAAAGAATTTTACGACCGCGACATTGAATTCCCTTCCGAAGGAATGATGTTCGTTGGTGATAAAGGAATTATCATGTCGTCAGAGTTTTTGGTACGGGAACCTTACCTGCTTTCAGAAGGAGTGAAAAAAGCTGAAGAAGTTTCAGCTGCAGCAGGTGCAGTTAAACATCCCGGAATTCAACGATTTGTTGATGGAATTAAAACCGGAAAGCAAATCGAAGGAAACTTCCGTCAGTCCTGGCCAATTACCGAAGCAGTGAATTTATACGGAGCAGCTTTACGTTCAGGCAAAACTTTAAAATACGATGCCGCTCAGAATAAGATTACCAATGACGAGCAGGCCAATAAATACCTTGACCGTACTTATCGTTCGGGCTTTGAAATTGATAATATTTAACCGGATAAAACTATTGAATCATGAACTTATCGAGACGTAACTTTATAAAAACGAGCGGAGTAGCATTGGGCTCAGCCGCATTATTGAGCCAATTTCCAATGGATGTATTGGGAACTGAAAAGTCGAAAAGGATGCCAATTGGTTTTCAAACCTGGACACTCAAAGATGATTTGGGAAATGACTTTGCCGGCACCTTAAAGAATATGGCCAGTTTGGGTTATTCTGAATTGGAAATGTGTTCTCCGCTGGGATACACCGGCACTCCGTTTGAGAAATTCAATGACAAGACTGGCACTGAATTACGAAAAATGATTGAGGATACCGGACTGAAATGTGTGAGTTCGCATTATAATATGGGTGAATTGCGTGAACATCTGGACAACCGGATTGAATGGGCAACTCAAATGGGGACCAAGCAGATCATCTGTTCAAGTCTTTGGCTTCCTGATGGTGCATCGGTTGACGATTACCGGAAAGGTTGCGATGAGTTAAACCAAATTGGAAAGAAAGTAAAAGCGGCAGGCATCCAATTTGGGTTTCACAATCACCACATGGAGTTCGAAAAACGGGGTGAAGAGTTGATTTATGATGAAATGCTCAAAGTGCTTGATCCTGATCTGGTAAAAATGCAATTTCAGGTTGCTGTGATCAGTGTTGGCTATAAAGCTGCCGACTATTTCCGGAAATATCCGGGTCGTTTTATCTCAGCTCATTTAGCCGACTGGTCGGATGTAAAAAAAGACAGTGTTCCGATTGGACAAGGAGTTGTTGACTGGAAAGACTTTTTTGAAGCTGCTCAATTTGGTGGTGTAAAGAATTGCTTCGTCGAAATGGATCCGGTCACTTTTAAAGACAGTGCCGAATTCCTGAAAAAGATCTAGCCATTTTACACAAAAGCCCTTCCGGAGAATTCCGAAAGGGCTTTTTAATTTTTTGTGCTACTCTTATTTTAATGGGTATTCTGATTAATAATATTCTACACAACTGCCCCATCCCCAGCCCTTCCCCAAAATTGGGAAGGGAGTCTGGTCTTGCATACTCTGAAAATATGAACTTTAAAGAACATACTTCCAGAACTTGCAGGATCAAAAGTCCCCCGTTTGGGGGATCTAGCGGGCAGAACCAGTAAGAACCGGCAATAAAACTCAATTTCCAATTAAATTCGTAGTAGAACCTTTTTTTTGGTTTGTTCGAAATTTAATATTGAAGATTACTTTACGATTGGCGTTAAAACAATATTCCGGTAAGATACCTTTCCATGGTCTCCTTGCAGATAAATCGGTCCGGGAGCAAATACATCGGCATGCAAGGCACCGCCGGTTGGTCCTAAAACTGGTTTATTGTCTATAATCGTCGTTCCGTTTAAAATAACCATGATGTGCCTGTCACAAAGTGTGATATCAAGACTTTGCCATTCACCGCCTGGTTTTTCAGCATTTACTGATGGTGTAATCCGGCTGTAAACGCCGCCCATATTGTGCGAATCGAGCGGTAATCCGTAAGAATCCAAAACCTGAATTTCGTAGATTCCACGCAGGTAAACTCCACTGTTGCTGTGCGCCGGAACGTTAACTTCCAGTTTGAGGTTGAAATCTTCAAATTCCTGTTCAGTTTGCAAATTACCGTAGATGATGTGTTCTCCTTTTTCAGGTTGAGCAGGGTCGTTCACCATGACTCCGTCAATCACTTTAAATCCACTTACCTGCTCTTTGTTTGTCAGTTTCCAGCCTGTCATATCTTTGCTGTTGAAAAGATTAATTGGCTGACCAAATTTTAATGTTTTCAGATCCGGAGCAGCAGGTACATCGGGTAATTTAACTCCGGTAAATGCGGTTGAATCAACTTTCAATCCATCAGCATTGGGTTCAAGAAAATATCCGGTAATTTTTTCACCATCGCGTTTCACTTCAAGGGTTGAGGTTGGAAGGTGTTCACGAATAGCTTTGCCGTTGGCATCTTTTGTCCTGACAAAACTACCCACACGGGTAACAATCAGCTTGTCGCCCTGAAGATAAACATTGGCAACCGGATAAACACTTGCCCATTTCCAGAGCAGATCAGCGTCGATATAACCCTGTTCCTGGCGAACATCGAGCCAACCCACCCAGCCACCTTCAATGGATAATGTCCAGTTGCCCAAAAAATCAGATAGTTGAGCTTTGGTTACCGGACTTGTCTCAGGCTTTGGTGCATTGCTGCAGGAAGTTAAAAAAACGATTGCAAAAGCAGTAAGAATAACTTTGGTAATAGGTTTCATAGCTTTATTTTGGTTAATAATTGATTCAAAATTAAGAAATTATATTTCTGTTTGCCTCAGAACTGAAATATTCAGGAAGCATAAAGAATCAAAAACCAGTTTGCTGTCTATAATTAGATATTAATGATGGATTGTTTTAGGGGAAAGTGCAGTCTGGTGCTGTTTTAGATATGGATTTGCTGAAGTTTTCTTAAATGAGACCAATTTGCATGATAGGTTCCGGAAAAGGGAATCTGTCAGAAAGAAACAGGATTCACATCTAGAAAAATTGAGATATATTTACCAAACCTAACTGCCAACCTATGAAACGAAAAAGTATTGCAATATTGATTTCCCTGATGTTTTTAATCAACTGTTCCCAAATAACGAAAAACAAAGAGCAAGCTGATGTAAAACGCTTCTTCGCCGAAGATAGTTTCTGGAACCAGCCTTTGGAAAACAATCCCGAAATTGATCCGAAGAATGATCATTACATCAGCCTACTGAAAAAAGACCACAGTCATCAGAATTTCGGGATTAACCTGAACAGATACACCATTCCGATTTACGAAGTCGACAGTACGGTTCCGCTTATTAAGGTTGGAAACCATCCGGACTTCAATTTCAGGCACCATCCCGATTTCGATAAAATGGGAGTGCCAATTCCCAAAGACTTTAAACCATCTCCAGGAAACGATCAACATGCCACGCTGATCGACTGGAAACGCAGGCTTGCCTGGGATATGTTTCTGGTCGAAAAAGATAGCGCAGGCAACTGGAATTCGTGTACCGGAGTGCTGGTTCCGCTCGACAGTTCAGGGGTGTTGAATAAAGCTGACTTCCCGGTAAAAGACGATGAATCAATTCATCAGTACGGTCCAAGTCGGGCTGCCGGAGTGCCGTCATTTGCCGGAACAATCATGTACGATGAAATCAAAGCCGGAGAAATCAGGCATAAATTAAGCTGTGCATTGCGTTTTGTTGCTTACAAAGAATACGTTTATCCTGCCATCTGGACCGACGGAAATTTTAAAGGCGGCGTTCCTGAAGGTTCAATCATCCAGCTGGATCCCAAGCTCGACCTTGCCAAATTTGATCTTTTGCCGGGAGAACTGGTGGTTGCCAAAGCCCTGCAAAATTATGGCATGGTGGTGGTGGATTTTGCTGCCGGAAATGTTTTATACGGCGAAGGTTTATGGATCTATCCGGATAAATCGTGGAACGGTTTATTGCGTGAATGGGATGGTGGAATTTCAAGCATTCCGCTCGAGAATTTCAGGGTACTTAAAAACCACGACATTCAACAAGGTGGCGACCGCATAAAAGACTTTTTTCAGGATTTACTGAAAGGTTGGGCGAACAACTAAAAAAGCAACTATCTAAAAGCTTAAACTATGAATATCAAATCATTAATTCGCCTATTACTGATCGCATTACTTTTAATGAAATCAACGTCAGGTTTCTCTCAAACCCCTGTAAAAGAAACTGTAATCAGCGAAAGACTTCTGTATCATCCAATTCATCTGAATTCGTCCGATCAAACCATTATCCCCTGGTATTCAACGGATTTGGGGAAATCGTACGATTTTGTAATCAACAAAGTCTGGAATTTCTGGGATACCATGCGAACCGATAAAAATGGATTGCCTTATTACATGAACCACCAGGTTTGGCGGGGAGATTTTAACGACCGGCGTGGCGTGGGCGGCGACCAGTTTGCTATGGCACTTTCGTCGTGGAATTTGTATTACGGTTACTCCGGTAATGAGGCCGTTAAAGAAGAAATGAAATTTATTGCCGACTATTACCTTTCGCATTCGCTTTCGCCTGCAGACGCTGCCTGGCCAAATATTCCGTATCCATACAACACTTTAATTTATTCAGGAATTTACGATGGAGACATGGTGATTGGACCCGGTTTTACCCAACCTGACAAAGCAGGTTCGCTTGGGCTGGAATTGGTGAAACTGTATAAAATGACCAATACATCCACCTATCCGAATATTACCGACAAACGTTATCTGGATGCTGCGGTAAAAATTGCCAATACACTTGCCTCAAAACTAAAAGCAGGTGATGAAAACAATTCGCCGCTTCCCTTTAAAGTGAATGCCATTTCAGGCGAAATTGGCAAACTGAAAAATAATTCGGGAGATGGCAAAGACGACCAGTTGAGTAGTTACACAAGCAACTGGTGCGGAACAATGGAGTTGTATTTGTCGCTCATCGAACTGAAACAAGGAAATACTGATGAATACCAGAAAGCATTTGATATCATTCTGAACTGGATGAAAAACTATCCGCTGAAAACTAACAAATGGGGGCCGTTTTTCGAAGATGTTCCGGGATGGAGCGACACCCAGATTAATGCCATAACCTTTGCCCAGTTTATGATGAACCATCCCGAATATTTCCCGAACTGGAAAACAGAGGTCAAGGGAATTTTTGACTGGGTTTACAAGGTTTTGGGAAATAAGGAATGGGAAAAATATGGTGTGATCGTGGTGAACGAACAAACCGCTTACCAAACTCCCGGCAACAGCCACAGCTCGCGTCAGGCATCAGCCGAATTGCAGTATGCTACCCTTTCGGGCGATCAATCTATGATTACAAATGCAATAAGAACACTGAGTTGGGCTACCTACATGGTTGACGACGACGGCAAAAACTGCTATCCCCGCGACGAAGTCTGGATGACTGATGGTTATGGCGATTATGTCCGTCATTATTTACGATCTATGGCTTTCAAACCTGAATTGGCCCCGGCTGATCAAAACCATCTCCTCAGCTCAACTTCCATCATTCAGTTGATGGAATATAAACCAACTATTGGCAAATATTTAAGCTCCGAAATTCCTGCTGATAAGCTTAAAAGTACGCTGGTTAACTATCGTACCTTCGATGAAAAATCGGTTGAAGTATTTCGGATGACCGAGAAACCCGACTTGGTACTGGTTAATCAGAATCCAATCCCCGAAACTTCAGGAACGGAAAAAGAAGGCTGGAACTGGAAACCCATGGAGAAAGGTGGTTTGCTGACGATAAGGCATACTTCAGGGAATAAAGTGTACATCACAAAACAAAACAAACCATGATTAAATCTTTAATTCTTTCTGTCGCATTACTTTTCTTCTTTTCAGTTTCGGCCCAGCAAAAGCCAATGATTTTATGGTTTGACAAGCTTGCCTGGCAACCGGCAGAATTTACCTACGATCAAAAAATATTTAAAAACACCTTCCATTTCGAAGACAAGGGCTGGTATGAAGCATTGCCAATTGGAAACGGACGTTTGGGTGCGATGGTTTTCGGTGGTGTGCTGAAGGAAAGAATTCAGCTCAACGAAGAAACACTCTGGGACGGCTATCCTCGCGATGCGGTTAATCCGGAGTCTGGCAAATATTTACCCGAAATTCAGGCGCTGATGTTCGCCGGAAAAAACGATGAAGCCGAGGTGCTGGCTACAAAGAAAATGATGGGTGAACCACTGAATATCAAAGCTTACCAATCGTTGGGCGATTTGCTGATTGACTTTACCAATAATTCGGGCGACACCATTTATTCGGATTACAAACGCTGGTTGAGCCTCGATTCGGCAGTAACCGTAACACAATTCAAATTTCAGGGCAAAAATTTCAGGCGCGAAGTTTTTGCCTCGCATCCCGAAAATGTAATTGCGTTTAAAATTTCATGCGACCAACCTGGCTCCATAAATTTAAAAATCAGGATGCTGCGCGAAAAAGACGCCTCAACTACCAATTCTGCCTCCGACCCGAAGCGGATCATCCAGTCTGGTCGCATCAATTGTTTGAGCGAAGAGACCAAACAGCCAGTTGGGATGCGTTTTGAAACTCATGTAAGGGCCGTCAATAAAGGTGGTACGATTACTGTTTCCGAAGATGGGATGATGAATGTAAAAAGTGCAGATGAACTTGTTTTGTACATCGCTGCCGGAACTGATTATGCAGGCCGAAATCCGTCGCAAACCTGCAAAAAGGTCATTCAGGAAACGGCTAAAAAATCTTATTCATCTATTTTTGAAGCCCATTTAAAAGATTATCAATCGCTGTTCAACCGGGTAAAAATCAGTTTGTCACCCGAATCAAACCCAATGGAACTGCCGCAGGACAGGCGATTGGATCGGGTTCGCAAAAATGATTATCAGGATCCCTATTTGTCGGAATTGTTGTTTCAATACGGCCGGTATTTGCTGATTTCCTCGTCGCGCGAAGGCGACCATCCGGCCAATTTGCAGGGTTTGTGGAATCAAAGTCTGATGCCGCCATGGAGTGCCGATTACCATACCAACATTAATTTACAAATGAACTACATGGCTGCCAATGCAGTGAACCTTGCTGAATGCGAATTGCCTTTGTTTGCTTTGATGGATTCGCTGGCGGTGCACGGAAAGCGTACGGCAAAAATCATGTACAACGCCAATGGTTGGGTGGTCCATCACCTCACTGATGTGTTTTGGCGAACGGCGCCGGCTGATGGCGTGGTTGGCGTTTGGCCGATGGGCGGAGGCTGGTTGTGTCATCATCCGTTCGATCATTACCAGTTTTCGGGCGATAAAAATTTTCTCCGGAACGAAGCTTTTCCGCTAATGAAAGGGGCTGCCGAGTTTTATCTCGATTTCCTGAAACCAATTCCTGCCGGGATTCCAATGGCCGGAAAATTGGTTACCAATCCATCGCATTCACCCGAAAATGCTTTCGAAAAACCAGATGGACAGCAGTTTCAGTTTACATACGGCGCCACTATGGACATGGAAATTTGTCACGAATTGTTCAGTAATTGTCTGAAAGCCATCGCCGATTTGAGTTTGCCCGGAAAACCGTTTGAGCCGGAATTGAAAATCAGGTTGCAGATGGCTCTGGCCAATCTGGCACCCATCAAAATCAGCCCAAAAACTGGTGGAATTCAGGAATGGATTGAAGATTATAAAGAACCGGAAATTGGGCATCGGCATATTTCTCATTTGTACGGTTTGTTTCCATCGAGCCAAATTAGCATCGAAACGCCCGAGTTGTATACTGCAGCGCGGAAAACACTGGAACGGCGACTAACCGGAAATCAAAATGCGGCAGTGGAGGAAGCAAAAAACCGTTACCAAAGTTATGGCAGTTATCTCGACGGGAAAAGTTCGGGTGGCTGGCTAAGCAATTGGGTGAGCCTGATGTGGCTTCGGTTGGGTGAATCGGAAGAAGCCTATAAACACCATCAATATGAATTGAAATACGGAATGAAAGACAACTTTTTTGGTCAGGCAAACCAGCTCGATGCTACTTTTGGCTCGACAGCAGTGATTGCAGAAATGCTGTTACAAAGCCATACTTCAACCATCGATTTGCTGCCGGCACTACCCAAATGCTGGGCAACCGGAAGTGTTGCCGGTTTACTTGCCCGTGGTGGGTTTGAAGTGGATATAAACTGGAAGGATACGAAACTAACTTCGGCAAAAATCACTTCGAAAAATGGAGGAATTTGCAGGGTAAAAGCGAGTGTTCCGGTAAAAGTTTTTTGCAATGGGAAAGAAATAAAGCTTTCTAAATCAGGAAAGAATGAAATTGAATTTCTTACCATTGAAAATAATCAATATGAGTTGATTGCGAATTGATATTTAATTTAAAAAGTAGTTTATTACATTAATGATATAATCCATGCAAAAACTAATTGACGAAATCAAAAAAACCAGTGGCGACATGGCTCGCCGTGGCTGGGCTGAGTCGAACGGAGGAAATATCAGTCTTCGTTTAAATCCTGAAAATTATGACTATTTCAATGAATCTCAACCGAAATCAGATTGGGTAAAGTTGCCGATGCTTATGCCCGAAATCGCTGGCGAACGCTTCCTGGTTACCGGAACTGGTCGTTTTTTGCGCAACATCGAGGTCTTTCCTGAAAAAAACATCGGAGTAATTGAAATTGACGAAACCGGTGAAGCATGGCAGTTGCTTTGGGGCTACGAACCAGTTGGGTCGCCCACTTCAGAACTTCCGTCGCATTTGTTATCGCATTGCCGCATCAAGGCGAAGTCGAATAATCAATCGTTTGCCTTCATTCACACGCATCCAAACAGCGTGATTGCACTGACTTATGCGGTTGCCAAGCTGAATACTAAAAGTCTGAGCAAACTGCTTTGGCAAAGCCATGCCGAGTGTGTGGTAGTTTTTCCGCAGGGAATCGAGTTTCTGCCATGGGTAATGGCCGGAAGTATGGATTTGGGACGTGCAACCGCTGATGCCATGTCGCGCCGGAATCTTGCAGTGTGGGAATTTCACGGAATTTGCGGATGTGGCCGAAACCTTGACGAAGCCTATGGCCGCATTGATGTTGCTGAAAAAGCTGCCGATATTTGCCTGAGAGTTTTGGCAGCAGGCGGCGTGAAACAAACACTGAGCGACAGCCAGCTTCGGGCAATTTCCGCCAATTTCAATTGCGAGCTGGACGAAAGTTTATTTGGATAAAGTCAATTTTGGATGCTATTGGATACTGACATTACACTTTTATCAGGATAAAAATGTATTCTATACACACTTTTATCAGGATAAAAATGTGTTTTGACTACACTTTTATCAAGATAACTTTTTTGAAGGAGGTTTCAACTGGATTGATTTCTTCTCCGGGATTTCCCGTGCAAAAGAATTGCTATCTTTATTTTCTGAAACGACTAAACCAAAACTATGAACTACAAAAACTCACTTTTAGCCTTGCTGTTGGCCTTTTCCGGAACCTATGCCTTTTCGCAGAAAGTGGTTCAGATCGACATTAAAAATCTACTAAATGCCCGGATTGTGACCACCTGGTCGAACGGAAAACTGGTTACATGGACGGATGCGCTCGACAATGGTGGCAGTGGGGAAGCAACCCGCACAGCAGCCGATAAAATGGGAAATCCCACGGCATTGGCTCTTCCCGACGACGGAATTTTTCCGGCAAACGATAAACATCCCCTGGTAAAATTGAACTTTTCGAACAGCGAAACTAGCGGAAATCAGGTTCATCGCTCCATTGGCGTTGATTCATTTTTGGTGAAAGTTCCAAAGGCAAAATACACCAAAATTTGGATGTTTTATATGAGCGGAAATGGCAACTCTACACTGAAAGTCAAATTGAAATATGCCGACGGAACAATCGAAACCCGCGAAATTGAAGTTCCCGACTGGTATTTTCCAGTTCCGGAAAATGAAACAAAAAGATGCAACCTGGCAGTAAACCTGGGTAAATGGGGCAATGACAATAAAATGATGGAAGCCGACCACCATTACATTACCGGTATTGACGCCCAGCCGAATCCGGCAAAAGCACTTACTGAAGTTTCGGTTATCAAGTCGCAGCAAGGAGTTTTGACTTTGTGGGGTGTAACTGGTGTACAATAAATCGTTTTTCGAGATACCCTTCACCAAAAATATTCAAAAATAAAAAATCTCATTGCTAATTAAATAACCAATCTACTATGAACCTTAAAAGATGCCTTTTATCCATAGTTTCGTTTTTTTTCTTTTCAATTTCATTCGCCCAAGATGTAAAATGGAATGCCCACTGGATCATGCATCCAACGGTTCAACCACATTCACACGCATTGATACTGTTCCGTAAAGATTTTGAACTTCCGAAGAAACCCGAAAAGTTTGTGGTACATCTTTCGGCCGACAACCATTACCGACTTTTTGTGAATGGGAAATACATTACCCGTGGTCCGGCTCGTGGCGACATTTCGCACTGGTTTTACGAAACCATCGATATCGCCGAAAATCTGAAGGCTGGTAAAAATACCATTGCTGCTGAAGTCGTTAACTGGGGTCCAAAACGCTCGTTTACCTACTTTTCGCAAATGACATCTTTCATCATGCAGGGCGATTCGGAAGCCGAAAAAGTGGTGAACACTTCCGGAGGAAGCTGGAAATGTATTCAGAATGAAGCTTATTCCCCGAAAATTGTGGAATGGATGACCGACCGCAGTACCATCGATTTTGGCCTGTACGTGGGCAATCCGACCGACAGTATTCGGGCTGATAAGTATCCGTGGGGTTGGGAAACCACTAGTTTCGACGATTCGAAATGGCTTCCGGCCAAATGGTGCGACATTGCTGGGGGGCGTGATGAGCAGTTTGCCGGTGGAATTTTATACGGTGGCGGAAAAATGCTGATTCCGCGCCGAACCGGTATTTTGAAAGAAGAAAAAGTTCCTTTCTCCGGAATCAGGCGTTCCTCGGGAATGGAGGTTTCCGATCAGTTTATCAAAGGAACCGGTAGCCTGATCGTTCCGGCCAATAAAAAAGTGAGCATTTTAATCGATCAGGGAGTTGAAACCATGGGTTATCCTGAAATGGTGGTTTCCGGAGGAAAAGATACCAAAATACAGGCCATGTATGCCGAAAACATGATTGTCAAAAATCAATCTCCCAAGGGAAACCGGAGTCAGATTGAGGGAAAGTTTATGGTTGGACTGAAAGACGTATTTATTCCAGACGGTGGTAAAACCCGTTTGTTCAAACCTACGTACCTGCGCGCTTTCCGGTATATTCAACTCGATATTGAGACAAAGGATGAACCACTGACTATCGAGAAATACCACCATGTGGCCTGCAATGCACCAATTGAGTTGAAGGCAAAATTTGAAACAAACGACTCATTAATCGACTGGATGATGGAAGCCGGATGGCGCACCGCCAGCATTTGTGCCCAAGACATGCTGATGTCGGATGCAGCCTACGAACAAATGCAATATACCGGCGACTCTCGTGTGCACAACCTCACTTTACTCACACTTTCTGGCGACGACCGCCTGACCCGAAATGCACTCATTCAGTTCGACCAGTCGCGCATTCCAGAAGGTCTGACTTATGCTTGTTATCCCAATCCGTTTCACCTGATTATTCCTTCCTATTCGCTGATCTGGATCGATCAGGTGCACGATTACATGCTTTGGAAAGACGACAAAGCGTTTATCTCTGGTTTTGAGTTGGGAATTTACAGCGTACTCAACTGGTTCGAAACCAGAATGCAGTCCAACGGTTTGCTTGGAAAAATTGATTGGTGGGGCGCTTTGGCCTGGCCACGTCATTACAAAAACGGTGAGCCTCCATCGGTTTACGACGGAAACAATACGCTGTATTCCTTGCATTATGCCTACACTTTGCGCCATGCAGCCGATATTTTTGAATATCTTGGTAAAACAAATCAAGCCAATGAATTCAGACAAAAGGCTGAAAAGATTTGCAAGGCAGTGAATCAGTTATGCAAAAATCAGGATGGATTTTATACCGAATCGCCCGACAACAAACAGGTAAGCCAGATCACCAACATCATGGCCATTTTGGCTGAAGCTTCTACCGGCGAAGATGCCAAACAGCTGATGAAAAAGTTGTTGGAACCCAAAGATTGGTTTGGTCAGGTTGATTTGTTTTTACACCTGTACCTTTTTGAAGCCATGAACAAAACCGGATTTCAGGAGCAATTTTTGCCTGAACTTTCGGAATGGCAGCTGATGAAAGACCGCAATATGACCACTTTTGCCGAGGTTCCGCTCGAATGGGGCGAAGAAAACCAACGCTCGGAATGCCATCCGTGGAGCACCGTACCCGACTATTTCTTTTTCCGAACAGTTTGTGGAATCAACCCCACTTCTGCCGGTCACAAAACGGTTGAAATTGCACCTGCTTTTGGTGAATTAACTCATATCAAGGCCGTTTATCCGCATCATTTGGGTAATATTGAATTGAATTTACAGCGAAATGGAACCAAAGTGGAGGGAATCGTCACCGTTCCGAAGGAAATCGAAGCCACTTTTGTTTGGGGAAAGCAAAGTGTGAAATTGAAGTCAGGAAAACAAACTATTCAACTTGAAAAATGAGACTAAAGAACCTATTCATCCTACTTTTGGCGATATTTCCAATCGTACTTTTTGCCCAAAAAGCAAAAATTGCAGAAGTGAAAAGCCACAAAGGGAAACCAACTTTGTTTGTGGACAATCAGCCCGTTTCTCCTGATTTTTATTCCCTGACTCACGCTTACGGAGCACGTTGGAGCTGGGAAGAAGTTCCGCAACGAAACCTGAAGAATTTTGGAGATGCCGGATTCCGCTTGTTTCAGCTTGATCTTTATTTTGAAGACATCTGGCACCGTGGTTCAACGGAATTGGATATTGAGAAAGCACAGCGCCAAGTCAGAGGACTGTTGGATGTTTGTCCTGAAGCAGCAGTGGTAATTCGTGTGCATGTAAATGCTCCGTATTGGTGGAATGAAGCCAATCCTGACGAATGCGTGAAATTTGCAAATGGTCCGGTTGATCAGCGAAATTACGGACCACCTTTCAATAACGAGGACGGCGACACTGACCGACCACTTCGGGCCAGTCTGGCTTCGATGAAATGGCGGAAAGAATCGGGTGAAAAACTGATGGAGTTTTGCCAGCGGATGGCCGATACTCCGGAAGGAAAATCAGTGATCGGGATTCACGTGAGTGGTGGTGTTTATGGCGAATGGCACAACTGGGGATTTATCGATAACGACCCGGATACAGGTTTGTCCATGACTTCGTATTTTCAAAACTGGCTGAAAAACAAATATCAGAATACAAAAAATCTTCAACAGGCTTGGGATTCCAATAAGTATTCTCTTGAAAATGCAAGTGTTCCGGATTCTGCAGAACGGAATTTTACTTCCGACGGAATTTTCCGCAATCCGGCCAAAGAACAGCGGGTGATCGATTATTACATCGCCCAACAGGAAGTGGTAGCTGAAGACATTGAGCATTTTACATCCATCGTAAAAAAGAACTGGCCTCGTCCGCTTATTGTCGGGGTTTTCTACGGATATTTTCACATGACTTTTTGCCGTCAGGCTGCCGGCGGCCATATTTTTATTGAACGGATACTGAATTGTCCGACAATTGATTACATGTCGGCACCGCAATCGTATTGGGGTGCAACCCAAAATGCCGGTGGTTCAGGCAATTCGAGAGGAGTGGTTGAATCGGCCATTTTGCATGGAAAACTTTGGCTTGATGAGTTAGATAATGGTCACCTCCAGAAAAAAACCACGATTGATCAGGTACGTAATTCCGGGAAATACGACCCGCAGTATTTGTCGGTTCTTCAACGCAGTGCCATTTATCCGCTGATGCGTGGAACAGGTCTTTGGTATTACGATTTTGGCCCGAGGGAAAGTTTTGGTTGGTGGGACAATCCGATTTATATGAAAAGTATTCAGGAGGAAAGGCAGTTTTTCGATAAACGGAAGGAACAAACGTATAAATCGGAGGCCGACGTTTTATACGTTTGGGATCAGGAGAGTTTTTATTACATGAAAAACAGTTGGACACCAATCTGTTACAACCTCATTGATCAGGCATTTGAAGAAGCTTTGCGCTCGGGAACAAGTAGCGACCAGATCTATTTGTTCGATTTGGATAAAGTAAATCTCGATCAGTACAAGGCTATTCTGTTTATGAATGTTTTTAAAATGGATGAAAAGCAACGGAAATTCATTCAGGAAAAGGTGGCTAAAAACGGGCGAACACTAATCTGGAATTACCTTCCCGGATATACTGATGGAATAGAAAACAATTTCAAATTTATGGAAGACTTGACCGGGTTCAAAACACAGTCGCTGATTTCGAAAGAAAAGCCTTTTGTTGTTATCCAAAGCAGTTCAGTGGAATATGGTTTTGAAGCTCCTGTGAAACCGATGGTAATCCTCAGCGAGAATGCTGGCGAGGTTTTGGCCAGGCTGAAAGATTCAGGAAAAGTGATTGCTGCCAGCCGGAATTTCAAAAATTACACCAGCGTTTTCTCTACTTTGCCGATTCACGAGATCAGCTATTTCAGAGATATTTTCAGGAAAGCCGGTTGCCACATTTATAGCGAAGCCGACGATTTTACGTATTCCAATTCAGGCTTACTAATGATTCACACAAAAGATGGCGGCGAACGGAAAATTCAATTAAAAAATGGCAAATCGCTGAATCTGAATATCCCGCCTTATTCCACCTGTCTGTTGGATGCCGAAAGCGGTGAAATTTATCTGAAATAGAAAACTAAACCAACCAAAAATCATAGGCGTTAAAATTCATTTATCCTGTTTTTTCTGATATTTTCCAATCTCGTTTTTGGTCAGAATCTGGAAATTACCAGTTTGCGAACCGATTACCAAACAACTCCGCTTGGATTTGAAAAGCATTAGAAATCGTGGTATCTGATGATGAAAGAAAGTTGGATGCTGGAAACTGTTGGCGATCGGGCAAAATTTCGGGCAACAAAACCTTCGGAATCCGATACTCCGGAAAACCTCTGAACGACAACCCTGCCAGCGAATCTTCAGGATTGAAATTCATAGAATAGAATGATGGATATGCATTTTCGAAACCTGTCGTGGCAACTATTCCTTTGAATCAAAATACCAGAAATGATTAATGTACTCCTCTATTACTGACTAAAGTAAAAATAGCTCAGTGCAGCAAAAAGATGGAAAAGATCAAATATTCTGTATCTCAGCTCAAATATTGGGATAATTTTTATGTTTTCTGTTAAAAACAAGCTTACTTGCAGTTTATATAATTTTCAGATATACTAATCAACTTCTTGCATCGTTTTAAAACAAATCATTTGATTCAAATTCATGAAACCAATTTTTGCCGCCCCTTTCTTTGTGCTTTTTCTTGTTGCCACGCTGAATTTTGAATGTATTTCACAAGATTGGGTTGTATTAAACAGTGGTGATACTGTAAAATGCACGATCACCAAAGTAACCGAAAAATACCTCTATTACAGTCAGAGTTATAATGGTGTGTCTGCCAAGGGGAAAATTATTAAAAGTAATATAAACGAGTGGAGATACATACTTCAGAATACAGAACAAGAGCAAATAGTCGCGCCTCCGCCTCCGGAAATCAATGAAAAGCCTGAATTTACTGAACGTTTCAGAGGTTCGGTGCAGGGCGGTTTTGCATATTTAACCGGGAGTACAGGTGATGCCGAAAAAAGCCTTCAATCGCAAGGTGCAAGCGAAGCTGATACAAAGAGCTATTATACGAACCTGAAAACCGGATATCAGGGTAACGTTTCAGTTTATTACCGCATTTCCAAAGATTTATGGTTAGGGGCTAATTATCAGGGGTTCTACACTTCAGCCAAAATGATGACCAGCATGAATATGGATGGAATGAGCAACTATAGCTACTATTATGGCGAAGTGGGCGAAAGGTACTTTGCCAATTTTGCAGGTGCTTCAATTTTCTCCTCTTCTCGTTTTGGAGCGAACAAACAATTTGGAATAAATTCTGCTTTTGCAATCGGACCAGTATTTTACAGGGATGAAGCCGAACTATTGAATCAACAAATATTAATTCAGGGAACTACTATCGGAACCGACCTTTTACTTGGGCTGGAATACTTCGTCAAACCACGTTTGAGTGTGAGTGTCGGAACTTCACTTTTTATTAGTACAATTAAAAAGATAACGGTTACCACAGCCTCGTCGTCAGACGAAGTAAGTCTTGAAAAGAAAAATTATGAAAATCTGTCCAGACTCAATATATCTGTAGGAATAGTATATTACTGGTAATCCTCAAAACACAACAGCAATGAAAAAACATACAATATACTATCAATCAAAAATTAAGTACTTTATAGGTTTGGCTAAACCAATTTGGGTTGTAGTTTTTGTGGCTGCACTGTTTCAACTGAGTTCATGCAATTTTAATTTTCCGGAAGAAAAGCAGGAAAATGCGATTTCAACTTCACTCGATTTTCATTACGATACTGGCACCCGCGATGGAATTATTGATTTCTATTTGGCCAATAATGGAAATACATCGTTTCGGGTAATAGTTTATCCGATATGGCTCAAGATTAAAAAATTTGAAGGACACATGAACAACGGGCATGCTGAAATTCCATTTGAATTTGTAAATGTTGATAACTACGCTGCTCAAGGTGTGGCCACCGGGTACATGTATGTCAGGATAAATAACAACGAATTATACCGAATAACAATAAGTTACGGAAACATCAACGTGCCACCCAACGGACAGGTTCCGATGTATTGCAGTGTTGCAGAACTTGATTTTGGAACCGGAGAAAACAGGTCTTTCAGCATAATGAACCAGGGTCAGGTTGATCAATGGTGGAGCTCCAGCAACATCCCTTCCTGGTTGGAATTGTCGCAAATTAACGGACCTCTTCAGGCTGGAATATCATTAAACATTCAGGGAACTGTTAAACCCGAGGGCTTGGCTCCCGGGGAGTATTCACAAATAATTTACATCGAATCGACTAATCCTCAACTGACTACCGGGATTCTCGTTAAACTGAAAGTGGAAAATCAGGGACCACCCGTGAATCAGAAAGCGATCAGGTGGATTGACGGAACTTTAAAAGATGCGCTTTACTGCAAAAAAACCGACTATCTCTATTTGCTTACCCAAGCCCCCAACCGGCTGCTGGTAAAAACGCCCGATAGCGATTCGCTCTACATTTATCCGCTCGATAAAGTGCCAAACTGTATTGATATTACTACAGGTGGCGATACCATTGTAGTGGGCTATAATCAGGCTGTTGTCGATTTATTCAATGCCAGAACCATTGAACGACTGAAGTCTTACGAAACCGATTGCGTTCCCTTTGATATAGTTTTTGGCGATAACGGATGGTGCTACCTTGCGCCTGACGAAGACCAGTGGGTTTATTTTTACAGTCTGAACCTGAAAAATGGGGTGACCTACCGATCCGCTACTCAAAATTTTTACGAAAAATCGGTTCTGCGAAAAATGCCGGGGAAACCAATCTTGTATGTTACCCGTCCACAACTTTCGCCTTCGGGTTTGTTAATTGTAAACATTAAAAATGGTGCTGCGAACGATACAGTCCCAAGCTGGCACGAATCTACTGGCGGAAATATCTGGATTTCGGATGACGGCAAAAAAATATATGGCTCCAGCAAAAAGATATACCGGACTCCGGAATACACTACCGATCTTTTCCATTTGGATCTGCCTGGAATTGGTTCGCTCGATGTGCCGCGTCAGAGCATTCAAAGTCTTGATTTCTGTAAGCCACAAAATTGTTTGTTTGCTGTTGGCTCCGATTATTTCTGGTCTGCTTCGAATGCTTCAACCATTTACCAGCTTAATGAAACAAGTTATATGGCTGAAAAATCGGTGAAAGTAAAAAATTTCCCGGGGACATTAAATAGCCAAAATAATTCTGAAATGGATGTTTTTCATGTCTTTAGCAATTCCGGAGGAACAAAACTTTATGCGTTAAAAAATGTAAGGTACGATTTGCAGCTCAATAAATGGGCCATTGAAATCATTGATTTGCCACTGAAATAAGTATGCTTTAAATGAGATATGTTTTTATTAATTTAGGGCACACTAAATTAACTAAAACAACGATCGCACATGAAAAAGATTATTTCTTCGATTTTAAGCCTGATGCTGCTTTTCCCGGCTCTTATTTTTTCCCAAACTGGCAGCAAAGTTTACGACAACCTTTCGGTCGCCAGCAAAATCCTGAAAATGGACCGGAAATTTGCAGTTTATCTCCCAGCCGATTATGAAACTTCAGGCCGAAGCTATCCGGTTTTGTATTTGTTACACGGATCGGGTGACAATCAAACAGGATGGGTTCAGTTTGGCGAGGTTAAAAACATTGCTGATAAAGCCATTCAGGAAGGAAAATGCACCGCCATGATTATCGTAATGCCTGATGCCGATACCGGTCAGCGTGGCTATTTCAACAGTCCAAAAGGCGACTGGAACTACGAAGACTTTTTCTTTCAGGAATTAATGCCTTATGTGGAAAAAACTTACCGCATACGGACTGACAAACGATACCGTGCCATTGCCGGTTTATCGATGGGTGGCGGTGGAACTTTGATGTATTCGCTGCATCATCCTGAATTGTTTTCATCTGCTTGTCCGTTGAGTGCATACTGCGGACCACTTTCGATTGAAGATCTGGCACGTCCGTGGGAAAAACAATTGGAAGGAATTTCCGATGAGCAAAAGCAGAAATATTTTGAACGCCATAGCGCATTGGAATTGATTAAAGCGATGCCCGATGACCAAAAGAAGGCAGTTCGCTGGTACATCGATTGTGGCGATGATGATTTTTTATACGAAGGAAATTCACTCGTTCATATTGCCATGCGTAAAAAGGAAATCCCTCACGAATTTCGTATCCGCGATGGTGCCCACAACTGGACTTACTGGCGCGAATCTTTGCCAAACGTTCTTGAATTTGTTTCACAATCGTTTCACCAATAATAAACTATACAAACTATGAAAACTTCACGCCGTTCATTTATTCAAAACAGTGCGGTTCTTTTGGCCGGAACTGCGTTATTATCGAAAACTGCCTGGGCAGCCTCCAAATCTTCTGAAATTGTGGGGATTCAACTGTATTCTGTTCGCGACGATATGGGAAAAGATCCGCTTGGAACACTGACTCAGGTTGCAAAAATGGGTTACAAACATGTGGAACATGCCAACTATGTAGACCGAAAATTTTATGGATACACAGCCAAAGAGTTCAAAAAAGTACTGGATGATTTGGACCTGAAGATGCCTTGCGGGCATACCGTAATGGGAAAAAACCATTGGGATGTGGCGAAAAAAGACTTTACCGATGCATGGAAATACACCATTGACGATGCTGCCTACTTGGGACAAAAATATGTGATCAGCCCTTGGATGGACGAAAGTATGCGTAAGACCTATGATGATCTGATGGTTTATCTGGATGTTTTTGCCAAGTGCGGAGACCTTTGCCAAAAATCAGGAATGAAATTTGGCTACCACAACCATTGGGCCGAATTCACCGAAGAATTGAATGGCATGAAACTGTTCGATATCATGATGAAAACCTTGGATGTAAACAAAGTGGTGATGCAGCTTGACATTGGGAACATGTACATTGGCGGTGCCAAAGCCCTCGATGTCATTGGTAAATATCCGGGTAAATTCGAACTGATTCATGTGAAAGATGAAATTGCATCGACCAACGAAGAAAAATTCGAAAGCGCCATTTTGGGAAAAGGCATTATTCAGGTAAAGGAAGTATTGGACATTTGCCGCAAAACAGGTGGAACCAAAGTGTATATTGTTGAACAGGAAGCCTATCAGGGCAGAGAACCATTGGCATGTATCAAGGAAGACCTGGAAATCATGAAAAAATGGGGCTACTAATTTTCTGCAATATTCCATCACCACTCTAATTCGGCACTTGAAAACTGGTTTTCAAGTGCCGAATTATCAAAATCAAATCAAATATTGTGGATTTAATATTTATCCGTATTTTAGTCTATTCGATCTTAAAAAAACCTGAGAACTAATGAACCCAAAGATTTCATTTTTATTAGTCATAATCTTTCTTGTATTTTTATCATGTCAGAAAGATACGTTTGAAACTCCAAACCATAGCGGTAAACTAAAGAGAAAATTGTCGTTTCGTTCGGTTCAGGATACTGTTCCGTATAGCATCAGTGAGTATCAATACGATTCAAAAGGACGAATTCAAATGATTCAGGATAAATTAAATACAGAGTTGTTTGAATATAACAAGAATAATGATCTAATCCGAAAGTTCACTTACCAGACTGATATTCCTGGAACAACCTTAAGTGATACAACTTATTACAAATATCAAAACGGGAAATTGGTATTTGATGAAAGTATACAATTGCCGGTATCAGAATATTCCTCCTCTATACAAAGCAGGTATGAATATGAAAATTCAAAACTGATTAGGAAAAAGATTTATCGGGATCATCATTTCGAAAGAATGACCGATTACGAGTATTTGGGGGAATTATGCTCCAAAGAATTATATTATAACGACAGTACCGGAGTAAGGATTAACTCTTTTAGAGATTTTGCATATGATAATAACAAGTTGTCCATGTCAACTTTAATAGGTTTTGCCGCAGGTAACCGCAAATATGTATTGCAGGTCGTTTACTATATTTATGATGATAGTGGTAACTTAGTCTTAGAATATGCTGAACAAAATATGGAGATTTCGGCCTGGATTAGTTATTCTTCCAGATATGAGTATTATTAATTTTGTTATTTTATGAAAGCATTGACTCCCTTTCTGATTCTTGCCTTTTTTACTGTGCTTATTTCATGCCAGAAAGATCCTCATGAAAGTCCGGATCCAGTTCAAAGCTTATTAAAGAGAAAGCTATATTTCAACTCTATTGATGACAAAGAACCCTATGCTGTTCTGAATTATGAATACGATTCAAATGCCAAACTTGTCCGCACTTTATCCGGCAAAAGTTTCATCGATTCGTTTACATACAACAGCATCAACAAGCTAGCCTATAAGCGAAGTTTTGAAAATAGATATACTGATGGATTCAATCTTGTTGATTCAACTTGCTACCAATACAAAGATAATCTGTTGGTTAGTGAAATAAGCTATTTCCCCGAATACTCTGATCCTATTAGGTATTTTAGGTACGAATACGAAAATTCGAAGCTTCGCAAAAAATATGAATTCAATTATTCGAGTTTTGTTTTACTAACCAACTACGATTATTCGGGTAATTTATGTTACAAAGAAACCTGCTTTGCCGACAGTACCGGATTAAAACTGACAACTAACCAACTTCATCAATACAAATACGGAAAATTGATCAAAAGTGAATTATTTGGTTTTAATGGTACTAAAATTCAGGAAATAAAATATTTATATGATGCTACAGGAAATTTAATTACTGAAGAAGGATTAAAACCGAATGTAGAAACAGCCCAGCCTTATTTTTATGTCATTCGATATGAGTATTATAATGTGATTTTCTGATAAAAATTGAAAACTGAATTTGTAAAAATTGAACTATAACTAACCAACTATGCGAAATTTATTAATAATGGCGGGACTGATTTTATCTTTTACAATTTCAGGCCAAAACACACCAACCCTATATTCGTGGGAAACTCAACAAGCCAAAGTGCTTCCAAACGGCGATCTGCAATGGGCGCTACAGCCTTTTCAACTGGGAAAAGGCAGTTCGGTTAGGTATATCGATTTTGATGCCGGGAGCGACAGCAACGATGGACAAAGCACTTCAACGGCATGGAAACATCACCCGTGGGATGCAACTGCCAGCGGAAATGCTAAAACAGGTTCAGGAATTCAAACCTATATTTTTAAGCGTGGAGTGATTTACCGAGGTGTTCTGACGGCCAAAGAATCTGGTGTAGCCGGCAATCCGATCCGCCTGAGTTCCGATCCGGAATGGGGAACCGGTGAGGCCGGAATATACGGATCAGTAAAAGTTTCAGGAGGCTGGACCAAAGCAAATGCAACGATTGCCCCCAATATTCCAGATCCTGATTTAGTTTGGTACAAAGACATTTCAGGAATTGAAAACCCAACCAAAGTGGTTTGCGAAGTCTCTGAAACCGGAATCAACCGAATTTATTTGGCCCGTTCGCCCAATTATGTGAATACCCCGAAAGAACCCATGCAAAAGTGGTGGTCGTTTACCGCCAAAACAGTTACCAATGGAGTGCTGAATCTGACCGATTCAAAAAATCTGGTTCAGACCGATCCGAATTTTTACAAGGGTGGCGATGTTTGGGCGATTGAAGATGCAATTACCATGGCAACCCTCTGGAAGCAGAAAATTTCTGACTACATACCTGCCACAAAAAAAATTCAGGTTTCCGATCCCAATTTTGGCGGAAAAGATTGCAAATATTACGTTGAGAACACGCCTTATTTGCTCGATGCTCCTGGTGAATATTATTACGACAAAGCAATCGGAAGAATATTCCTCCGACTCGAAGGCGACAAAGATCCGAATACAACTACAATCGAGATTGCCTCTAAGTCAACGCTCATCAATATCTCCGCAAAAAACTACATTGAAATCAGTGGACTGACCTTTGGATTTACCACCTATGATAATGTTCGCTATGGCACCGGAGATGGAGTTCCGACGATTAAGCTGGCAAACTCCTCCATCATCGTCATCAAAAATTGTAAATTTCAATACCTGAACGGTGGAGTTCTATCAAGTGGTAGTGGCAAAAACTTCATTTTCACAGATAATGAAATGAATTTCATGGACGATTTTTCTGTGTTTTTAGAGGGTACGGATGAGGTTTCGATTCTCAGGAACAAGATTTTTGAAAACGGAACCCGTCATCTGGGGCGTTGGTACAGCTCCATCCCTGCGATTAACGGAACTCTTTCGGTGGGCGAAATCGCAGGCAACATCATTGAACACACCTGGGGAAGTGGCCTGAATTTTATCTGGGGAAAGGGTGGCGACAAAACAAATACGGTTCCTTTTATTCGAGGAATGGTGCATCACAACCGGGTATCACACTCACTCCAGGGTGTCAACGATTACGGCGGAATCGAGAGTTGGCAGGGCGGTCCGGTTTATCTGTACAACAACATTTCGGAGGATGC
>JBBQMW010000014.1:0-41592 GCA_038329265.1 Bacteroidales bacterium
ACGACATCGATCCGCAGAAATGGCTCACCTATGTAATCCAAAATATCAACGATACCAAAACTTCAGGACTCAAAGATCTGCTTCCGCAATTTATCGACAAAAATTTAATCGTGTAAGATGGGTTTGGTGGGGTGGATACACTAAAATACTCATTATTAATGTAATACGCAAGATATCTTTTATCTTTTATTTCAATAATCGCTCAATTTAGGTTTAAGTTGATGAGATTTGGTCTAATTGTTCTTATTACTTAGCGTTGATCGCTAACATAAAAATCCCCAATAAACGTCTGGAATATTGGGGATTTTTCATGAAAATTGATTTGACTTTTAAGACAGAATCCTAAGTCAAGGATAAAGTGAATTGCTTGTTCTAAAGCTATTTATCTTCAACTTTTAGCTTTTCGACAATCGTCTTAAACTTTTTTAAGGCTTTTCCCAGTTTTTCCTTCAGTCCTTTAAGTTTACTTTTCTTAACGTCTTTTTTCTTTGCTTTTTTAACCTTCTTCTTTAGCTTATCAACCTTTTCTTCGGCCTTTTTAGTTTTCTTCTTGATAACTTTTTTCGTGTCATCACCCAAATCTGGTTTTTCCTGTTCTTCCTTCGAATTGGCTAAAACCACATTTTTGATGGCTGGTTTTGTAGCTTTTGGAGGTTCAATTACTTCAGCAATACTCTTCGGAGCAATCTCGCTTAAATTTGTGGGTGCTGGTTTGGTTTTTACACTTACTCTGATTCTCTTCGGTGCCACTTTGGGGGCATTAATTACAATGCTTCCGGTAGCAACTTTATTCAAATCATTTTGTTCTTCGATTTGCTTTTCTGTTTTGGCATTTTTGTTTGAATCTTCCATGTTTATTTGTATTTAAAATTTGTGTTAAAATTAATATTTAAAAAATTAAAAATCAACTTATTAACGATTTACTTTTTCCTGAAATTCAGTAGTGACAAATATTATATTTCATTTCGATTTCATCCCTTAACCAAATTGCAACGTGATGTAACTTTTGTTTAGTCGTTTAATAACCTAAAATGAGATTACTGATAACTCTATCCTAACTTACTTCATCGCATACTACTATAAATTTGATTTGTATTTCGGATGGTAGTTAGCACCCTCATGAACCCCAATTAACCACCAATTATGCCGATTGCAATGCTTGTTTCGTAATTCAAACCAAATCTGTACACAATGAAACGACGAAATTTCCTAGCCACCACTTTAACCGGACTTTTAGGTGCCAAAGCGTTGTCACTTCAAGCTAGCGATAAAAAAACCAACAAGCGATCGCTTCGGTTTGTTCATTTGACAGATATGCACATTTATCGGGACACAGTTCCTGAAAGAGCCATTCAGCAACTTCTGGATGAAATACACTCGATGAAGGACAAACCCGATTTTGTGATCAATACCGGTGATAACATCAGGGACTCGCTAAAGCGAAGCAAAGAAGAAACAGCAGAACAATGGGAATCGTGGCAGAAATATTACCGTTCGAAACTTGAGTATGAACTTTTTAGTTGCATTGGCAACCACGATGTTTGGGGCTGGTGCCTGAAAGATGAAGAGCTTGCAAAAGACCCACTATTCGGTAAAAACTGGGCCGTAAAAGAATTGGGAATTCCGCACCGCTATTACAGCGTCGATCAGAAAGGATGGCATTTTATTTTTCTTGACAGTGCTTCATACGATGAAGAGAATCATTCGTACATCGCGAAACTCGATAAAGAGCAGTTCAACTGGCTCGAAAGAGATTTGAAAAAAACAGCGGTAAAAACGCCGGTTTGTATCGTTTCACATATCCCCATCATTTCTTCGTCGGTATTTTTTGATGGCGACAATGAGAAATCGGGTAACTGGCAAGTTCCCGGTGCCTGGATGCACATTGATGCCCGAAAAATTAAAGACTTATTTGCAGACTTTCCAAACATCAAACTGGCTATCAGCGGGCATGTCCATCTGGCCGATAAGATCAGCTATCTGGGGATAGATTACCTCTGCAACGGCGCTGCCTGTGGTGGATGGTGGCAAGGGAAATATCAGGAATTTCCTCCCATGTACGCCATTATCGATCTGAATGAAGATGGTACTTTTCATTCGGAACTGGTTCCCTATAACTGGAAAAATAGAAGTCAGAATATTGAACAGGAAGTCAATCGGAAGATACTTCAGGAAAATAAAAGCTCGATGTAAAACCTGTGATACTTAAATAGATCAGACAAATGGAAGAATTAACTACCGAAGGCGACATCAATTCTACTGACCAACGTCGGAAATGGGATGCTCAGATTACTGATTTGCAAACGAGGCAAATCCTGGAAGATGATGCCCGATATTTTCTGCATCAATCCATGTCGAGTCCATGTTTAGACGTATTGGATAAATGTGAGGGGAGCGAAATTCAAACGATTTCAGGAAGGAGAATGCTTGATTTCCATGGGAATAATGTTCATCAACTGGGCTATGGAAATGAATATATAATCAGCCAGGTTACTCAACAAATGCAACAATTATCGTTTTCGCCACGAAGGTATACCAATCAACCTGCTGTTGATTTGGCTAAGAAACTTGCCAGTCTGCTGCCCGGTGATCTGAACCGGAGTTTATTTGCTCCCGGAGGGACTACTGCAATAGGAATGGCTTTGAAGTTGGCACGTATCGTGACCGGGAAACACAAAATAATTTCACTGTGGGACTCCTTTCACGGAGCTTCGCTCGATGCTATTTCGGCTGGGGGCGAATCGATATTTAAAAAACACATGGGGCCGATGATGCCCGGAGCGATCTGTATTCCGCCACCAACTACTTACTGGGGAATTTTTGGAGATACTGAAGATGATCAGTTAAATTATGCTGAATATTTGGAATATGTGATTGAAAAAGAAGGTGATATTGGTGCATTTGTTGCCGAAACGGTACGCAATACCGATGTGCAAATTCCAACCCGGGCATACTGGGAACGGGCTCGCGAGATTTGCACCAAGCACAAAGTTTTGCTCATTCTCGACGAAATTCCGATTGCTTTGGGTCGCACCGGAAAAATGTTTGCATTCGAAAATTACGGTATCGAACCGGATATCCTATGTCTGGGCAAAGGGTTAGGAGGTGGACTTATTCCGTTTGCGGCGATGGTTGTGCGCGACATTTATAATGTTGCCGGAGATGTTTCGATTGGGCATTATACACACGAAAAAAACCCATTGGGCAGTGTGGCCGCTTTGGCGACCATCAACTACATTCAAAGGGAAAACCTTTTACAAAAGGTTGTTGAAGATGGAGTCTGGATGAAAAATGAATTAGAAAGGCTTAAAGATCGATTCCCGATTATTGGAGATGTTCGGGGCATTGGACTTTTGTGGGGAATTGAACTGGTTAAAAGCCGCGAAACAAAAGAAAAAGCCAAAAAGAAAGCTGAAAAAATCATGTACGGATGTATGCAATATGGCTTGAGTTTTAAAGTTTCGCAAGGAAATGTGCTGCAACTATCACCCCCGCTAACCATAAGTCGTGACGAATTACAAACAGCGATATCAATTTTGTCGGATGTGTTTGAAAAACATTCCTAAAGTATTAAAAACCTGAATACTACCTGCGAAACAGAATTTTAATATTTATTGACAAAATGAAACATTTATTAATCAAAGATTAATTTCTTTTCATTCAACCTGTAATAGTAAAAGATCAATTTTGTAGTGATCTTAAAAAATTTTTGACATGAAGAAAAAAATACAATTTATAGTTATCATTTCCCTGCTGAGTATTGGGAAATTATTTGCGCAGGATGCACTTGCTTTGAACTTCGTCGGCGACTCAAATACAGCGAATTCATCTTCGACCAGTCGGGTAGTATATGAATTTAAGGCCTATCCGATTGAAGAAGAACTAAATTCAATCCCGAAAGATATGATTGGAGAGCATGTTTTTGGAGAGTTAATCTCAAAAAAAATGTATCTGTTCGAATCGAAATACACCTATCAGGTTCCCATTGTTCCCGGGAATCCACAAACACGCACAATGATTCGCAAACCAGTAATCTACGATGCGGTCATGAAAATTGAACGTTCCCTCAAAAAATCTTTAAAAAATGGAGAAATTACGAAGGAAACAGCTTTATCCGATTTCAATAAAGTATTGGATGTGGCCTTGAATGTGCTTACAGCAGAAACTGAGAACCTGGAAAAGGACATCAGAAAAACAAATAATATATCTTCAATGACCAATCTGTTTACTAACCGGATCAACCTGGTTTTTTAAACAGTCCCTCATTTTCAATTATTGATATTCAAGTATTTATGGCAAATTGTCGCTATAAACAGCCATTTCTATGTGTTTAAATGAAGTATTAATTCTAACCACGTTAACATGCGAAAATTATTTATTTTAATGACGACCTTCCTCCTGATTGGAGCGACGGTATTTGCTCAAAAGGCAAATCTTGAAGGTACAGTGAAAGCCAGTACTGGTGAAAGTTTGCCCAGTGCAACCATTTTGGTAAAAGGAACTACCACAGGTGCCTTAACAGATTTAAATGGTCATTTTGCCATTCAAGCTGAACCCAAAGACATTCTTGTAGTGTCGTACATCGGATTCGAACCTCTCGAAGTTGCGGTGAACAATCAAAAAGTAATAACCATTACTTTGCAGGAATCGAAACAGGAAATCTCGGAAGTAGTAGTTACCGCCCTTGGTATCGAGAAGGAAAAGAGTACCATTGGTTTTGCTGTTCAGGATGTAAAGGGAAATGAATTGGTAAAAGCCCGGGAACCCAATGCAATCAACAGTCTGGCCGGAAAAATTTCAGGTCTGACAATTGGTGCTTCATCCGAATTGCTTGGAGCTCCTACTGTTTTACTTCGAGGCTACAAGCCATTGTATGTCGTTGATGGCGTGCCGGTTCAGACTGACACTTGGAACATTAATCCTGACGATGTTGAAACTTACACCGTACTGAAAGGCCCTGCCGCCGCCGCTCTTTATGGTTCGCGCGGTCAGTATGGCGCCATACAAATCACCACCAAACGCGGAACATCCGACAAACGTGGTTTTTCTGTCGAGTTCAATTCGAGTACCATGGTCGAAAATGGGTTTTTGGCCATTCCTGAAGTACAAGATGAATACGGCCCCGGCGACCACGGACAATATGCATTTGTGGATGGTAAAGGTGGTGGCACAAACGATGGAGACTACGACATCTGGGGACCACGTTTCGAAGGCCAGCTTATTCCGCAATACGACAGCCCGATTAATCCTTCAACAGGTGCACGAATTGGCACACCATGGGAAGCCCGTGGAAAAGACAACCTGAAAAGGTTCCTTGACCCCGGATTACTTTTAAACAACAGTTTATCGGTTGCTGCAAGTAATGAAAAATATGACCTTCGGTTCTCGGCTGCTTACAGTTACCAGGATGGGATTGTCCCCAATACCTCGCTGAACATGACCAACTTCAACCTTTCAGGAGGATACAATATTTCGAAGAAACTACGGATTGATGCGAACATGGCTTACAGCAGGCAATTTACCCCAAATGTTCCGGACGTTAATTATGGCCCGAACAGTATCATTTACAACATTATCGCGTGGGGCGGAGCCGACTGGGATATTGACGATATGCGCAACTACTGGCAACCCGGCAAAGAGGGCGTTCAATCGATATTTGCAGAGTATCAACGCTACCACAACCCGTATTTCATGTCGTACGAATGGTTGAGAGGCCACGAAAAAAGCGATTTGACAGGTTACGCTTCGATGACTTACAAATTCAACAATTACCTGAATTTGCAGGCACGTACTGCAATCACGACTTATGAGTTGTTCCGTTCCGAAAAGATGCCATTTTCTGCACATCCTTATGGTCGTGAGGCAGGCGAAGGCGATTACCGCGAAGACAAACGCAGTTTGTTTGAAAACAATACCGATGTTCTTTTATCGTACGACCGTTATGTGGTTCCAAAGCTCAGCTTACATGCAACTGCCGGAGGAAACATTCGTAGCTACAGTTTCAGGAGTAGTTACGCTACCACTGATTATATGAATGTTCCAAACTGGTACAACCTGAGCAATTCAAAAAATCCTGTAAAATCATATAGTTTATATGCACCTATGCAGGTTCTAAGCGCTTATGCAACTTTAGACTTAACTTACAATGATTTCCTGACTTTTTCGGTAACCGGACGTTCGGATAAAAACTCAACATTACCGTCAGTCAATAACTCCTATTTTTATCCTTCAGTTTCAACTAGTGTCGAATTGTCGAAACTGATTACCATTCCGTATGTGAAATCGTGGAAAGTGAGAGGTTCGTATGCCAATGTTGGTAGCGCACTTACTTCATCGGTGATTGGACCAACATTTCAGGCACTTGGTTATAATGTTATTGGTTATGGTGCCAGCTACAATTCTCCTTACGATGGACCAACATACCAGAATTCATCATCCTACAACATCAGCCTGATTCAGGGAATCCCATCGGCATCTTATACAAATACCATCTCGAATTCAGAAATTAAACCAAGTTCGAGTTCTGCCTGGGAAATTGGAACAGACGTTGGTCTTTTTGAAAACAAACTTTTGTTCGATGTTACTTATTTCTCGAGCATCGATGGACCACAAATTTTCTCGCTACCAATTTCAGGAGCAACGGGTTATAACTCGGCATTGGTGAACGGTATTAAAGTGAAACGCAAAGGGATTGAGATTTCTGCTTCGGCCACTCCAATCCGGAAAGCAAATGGTTTTAGCTGGAAAATTTCGGCCAACTATTCGACCAACCAACAATACCTGAAAGAAATTTATCCGGGAGTTGACAAACTCAACATCTATTTAAAAGTTGGCGACCGCATGGACAAAATGTATGGAAGTGACTTTGTTCGCACGGCTGATGGAACAATTATCAACGATGCAAGTGGTCGTCCGATAAGAAATTCAGTCGCTCAATTCCTTGGAAATACCAACGCCGATTGGGCAGGTGCCATTAACAACACATTCACCTATAAAAATGTTAGCCTGAAATTTCAGTTTGACGGACGTTTTGGTGGAACGATTCTCGACTATGTTGAAAAGAAAACCTATCAGGGAGGACGTCACATCAATACCGTTCAGGGAGAGATGGGTATTGCCCGTTTGAACGATAACAAAGGGATTAAATCATACGTTGGAGAAGGTGTAGTTGTAAGTAACGGAATTCCTATCAAATACGATTCTGACGGAATTGTTACCAATTATGACGCATTACAATTTGCACCCAATACCACACCAACTTACCTTCAGGATTACATCAGCCGTTATTACGGTACCGATGTGGCCGACCGCATCAGCCGCACCTATGTGAAACTCCGGGAAGTAGTATTGACCTACAATCTTCCGCAAAAATTCCTGAACAACACCTTCATCAAACAAGCCAATATTTCGCTGGTAGGTCGTAATCTCTTGTATTTTGCTGAAAGAAGCGATATCGATATCGAGCAGTACGCAGGAAACAATGGATATTCGGGATTACAGACACCAACAAGCCGACGCTATGGTTTTAACATGAATATCAGCTTCTAAACCAAAGTCATTTTACTAACATTTATTCGTAACACAGTTCTTTCTTTCATTTATCCCATTTTAAGGAGTAAAAAACAGATTTAAAATATTCACAGAAAAATAAACAAACATGAAAAAAATATTCATTTTCGTGATGGCATTCGCAGTTGCAATGTCATCCTGTCAAAAATTTGAGGATCTGGAAAAGGATCCGAACCGTCCGGGCGAAGTTCCTCCCTCGTTGGTTTTTACGAATGTACTTTATAGTATATATTATTCACCCTGGGGCGACGAACAGCGCTGGAACCAGTTTCATTGCAGCAATTATGCGTATTACGACGATCAGGAATACGACTGGACAACAACCAGCTTTAATTACACCCAATTGAAGAATGTGAACCAAATGATTGCCGAAGCAAAACGAGTTGGCCTTGCCGACAATAATCCATATTCGGCTTTGGGTAAATTTTTTAAAGCATATTTCTTTGTTGATATGAGTATGCGTTTGGGTGATGTACCTTTAAGCGAAGCGCTGCTAAGTCTGGAGAATACCAAACCTAAATATGATACACAGAAAGAAGTATTTAAACAGGCTCTCATCTGGTTGGAAGAATCGAACAGCGACCTGCAGATTCTAAATAATAACCTCGACAAATCGCTCGCCGGTGACTTTATGTTGGGCAACGATCTGAAAAAATGGCAAAAAGTGGTTAATTCATACAAATTGCGTGTGTTGATTGCTTTAAGCAAAAAAGAAGCTGATGCTGATCTGAACATCAAAAAATTTTTTGCAGATGTAGTTGGCAACCCAACCAAATATCCGGTAATGACTTCTTTAGATGATAACCTAAAGTTCATTTACAACAGTTCGACCGATAAATACCCTCTCAACCAGGACAACTACGGACAAACTGCAACACGTAACAACATGGCGGCGACTTATCTGAATACACTGGCTTCGCTTCAGGATCCGCGCACTTTTATTGTGGCCGATCCGGCTCCTGCCAAAATTAAGAGCGGGCTTACCGCAGCCGATTATGCTGCATACGTTGGCGCTAGTTCAGGCGAAAGTCTCGACGACATGTCGACCAAAATGCTGAATGGGGAGTATTCGTCGATTAGCAAAAGCAAGTATTATAGTTCGTATTTTGGTGAACCTTGCATTCAGATTGGTTATTCCGAATTGTGTTTCAACATGGCCGAAGCGATTAACCGTGGCTGGGCAACAGGCAATGCCGAAGACTACTACACCAAAGGAATTAAAGCTTCCTGGACTTTCCACGGAGTGACCGATGTTGAAACGAAGTGGATCCCATATTATTCGCAAGTTTCGGTAAAATACAGCAGCACTCCGGCTAACGCATTGAATCAGATACTGACACAAAAATACCTGGCATTTTTCCAGAATTCGGGTTGGGAGGCCTATAACAATTACCGTCGTACCAATGTACCAACTTTCCTCACCGGCTCCGGAACTGCAAACAGCGAACGTATAGCCAAACGCTGGCAATATCCAAGTTCTGAGCGCACGACCAATACCGAAAACTATAATTCAGCGCTTAAAAGTCAGTTTGGCGCCGAAACTGATGACATCAATTCTGAATTGTGGATTATAAAATAAGCAGCAACATTTAAACTCCTCAAATGATAACCCTGACAGTTCTTCTGTCGGGGTTTATCTAATTTTTAGACACCCGAATGAAGAACCGATAAACTAAAAAAACATGAAAAAATTAAAAAACATCAAAGCGGTCATTTTCGACTGGGCAGGAACAATCATCGACTACGGGTGTATTGCCCCAACTCAGGTTTTTATCGAAGTTTTTCGTGAAAGAGATATTATTATTACCATGGAGGAAGCCCGCGCTCCTATGGGCTTAGCGAAGAAAGACCATGTCAGGGAACTTTTCAGGTTCGATACAGTCCAAAAGCAATGGCTTTCAGAGTTCGGAAGAATTCCTACTGAAATGGACGTTGAAACTATTTATAAGGAACTTGAGCCGAAACTGTCATCTATTGTGAAGGGATACAGTGAGCCAATTCCGGGAGCAATAGAAATCATTGAAGCCCTAAAAAAACAAGGGATAAAAGTTGGAACAACCACCGGCTATGTATCCGAAATGATGAATAATATTATCCCGCTTGCCACCGCCAAAGGATTAATCCCCGATTCGGTTGTCAGTTCTTCAGAAGTATCTGCCGGTCGCCCTGCTCCCTGGATGATTTACAAAAACTGCGAAAAGATGAATGTTTTTCCTCTTTCCCAAATGGTGAAAATTGGGGATACGATCGCCGACATTCAAGAGGGGAGAAATGCAGGAATGCGGACAATCGGTTTAACAAAATCGGGCAATGAACTGGGATTATCGCAAGCCGTAGCTGAAAAAGCTGATCCGATTTGGTTGATGGAGAAAATTGCACAGGCCGGGCGAAAGCTGATGAATGCCGGAGCTGACTATGTAGCTGAAGGAGTATGGGATTGCTGGCCAATTCTGGAGGAAATTGATGAGGAAATTGAATCGGGCATAACAAACGAGGGAAAGATTGATCCCAGTTTCAAAACAAAGATACAAGGGTTTAATTACTTCCCCGTCTACTTCTAAAAAAACAAATAATTCCATTTCATCACAAACAAATAAATCATGAAAATAGCATTCTTAGTCCTGATTATGGGTTGCCTTTTTTCAATCAACCTGATACAGGCACAAACAAAAACTGAAAACATCGTTTTAATAACGCTTGATGGCTTTCGCTGGCAGGAGGTATTTGGCGGAGCCGACACGGTGTTGATGAAAGACAAAAACTATACGCGCGATTATGAATCAACATCATTGGCGTTCGGGAGCGACAATCTCACCGAAAGCCGGAAGAAGTTATTCCCCTTTTTGTGGAACATGGTTGCTCAAAACGGACAATTACACGGAAACCGCAATGCAGGAAGCAAAGTGAACGTGGCCAATCCCTACCAGTTTTCGTATCCGGGGTACAATGAGATGTTGGCTGGATTTCCGGATAGTGCGGTAAACTCGAACGACAAAGTTAACAACAAGAATACGACTGTATTTGAATTTCTCAACCATCAGGAAAAATTTAAGGGAAAGATTGCTGTTTTCAGCTCGTGGGACGCTTTTCCATTTATCATTAACGAATCCCGGAGCGGAGTATATGTCAATTCAGATACAGATACGATCAATTTCAATAATCCAAATCTGAAATTGATCAACGACCTTCAGTTTTTAGCTCCGAGACCTGTTGGTGTTCGCCCCGATGTAATTACTTACATGGCTGGTCGCGAATACCTGAAAGCTTATCACCCCCGGATATTATACATTGCCTTTGACGAAACAGACGATCTGGCACATGCCGGAATGTACAATCAGTACCTCAACGCAGCCCATGCCGAAGATGCCATGCTTGCCGATATCTGGAATATTCTTCAGGCTGATGCGTACTATAAAAACAAAACTACATTGATTATTACCTGCGACCATGGCCGGGGAGGTCTTGGAAAAGACACCTGGAAAGATCACGGTGAGAAAATAATGGAATCGGGCGAAACCTGGCTGGCAGTGATAGGACCCGATACCAAAAACTTGGGTGAAGTAAAAACAGATGAGCAGTTATATCAAAAACAATATGCCGCAACCATTGCCGCATTGCTGGGACTAAAATTCACTGCGGAGCACCCGGTCGGAGAGCCGATCAGGGAAATTTACAGCAAATAAAACATGACCAAAGCTATTTCGCCCGAAATGAAAAGGTGGAGGTTGCAAATTTTTGCCGTTACCTGGCTGGCCTATTTCGGAATGTATTTTTGCCGAAAAAATTTCAGCGTGGTAATGCCGGTTTTGAGCCGCGAACTGCATACTTCTAAAGAAGAATTTGCGATTGTCATAACCGTTTACAGTCTCACTTATATGATTGGCCAATTCCTGAATGGCTATTTGAGCGATCGCTTTGGACCCCGGCTAATTGTTGGTATTGGGCTTTTGCTTTCGGTGATATCAAACCTGATGATGGGATGGATGGGAACTATTGCTTCGTTTCTTTTCCTGATGGGATTGAATGGTTTCGGGCAATCTTCAGGCTGGTCGGGTCTGATTAAAAACCTGACTCCCTGGTTTAAAAAGAAAGAAAGGGGTGTGGTGATGTCGTACTGGACCACCTGCTACGTAATTGGAGGAATGGCTGCAACCGCTTTTGCAACTTATTGGATCTCCAACCAAAGTTTCATGTACGATTTATCGTGGCGACGGGCATTTCTGATTCCATCCATTTTGCTATTGGCCTTATCGCTGGTTTACATCGCCATGACCCGAAATACTCCGATCGACGTAAACCTCGAATCGTTCGAGAAAGATACCGATACCCCAAAAGGAAAACGGAAAGAGAAAGTGGCACAACTGGCTGTATTGAAAAACGGAGCTGTTTGGATTGCAGCCGCGATGTATTTCTTTGTAAAATTCACCCGATACGCATTTTTATTCTGGCTTCCATTGTATTTGTCTGAAGCATTGCACTATTCCGATCAGCAGGCTGGCTACACATCCATTGCCTACGAAGCTTTCGGTTTTTTTGGCATACTGGCAGCCGGATATGCTTCCGATTACCTGTTTCAATCGCGACGGTTCCCAATCAGTTCGATCATGCTTTTCGGATTGGCCTTCGTACTTTTTTTGCAACCACATCTCAGTCCGCTGGGTATCATCCCAACTATTATTTCCATCGGATTGATTGGCTTTTTTACCTATGGCCCCGATTCAATCATGTCGGGAGCTGCTGCAATGGACATCGGGAAAAATCATGCCGCCGCCATGGCAGCTGGATTGATCAATGGTGTCGGCTCAGCCGGGCAATTGCTGTCGCCATTAACGGTTGCTTATGTCTCCGGAAAATACGGGTGGGATGCCCTCTTCGAATTATTCGTAATCGTTGCCTTAATCGCTGCATTTTTGCTCATCCTGAAATGGAATTACGGAAAAGAAAATCATGAATCAACAGAGCCTGAACCAACAATGGATGTGAAATATGCTGAAATAAATTCCTAACAAATTGAATTATATTTATTTAGCACCTATGGTGCGAGGACCATTGTAGCAATATCAGAAAAGTAAACCGTCAGTTCAAAACAGATTTTAAAGGCAAAAACCTTCTTTCGGACGGAACGAAGATGCCTTTCAATAAATTAATCAAATAATGACAAATTAATATGGATAATAAACTATTTACCCCCGGACCATTAAACACAAAACTTTCGGTAAAAGAAGCGATGCTTCATGATATGGGCTCCCGCGATAAGGAATTCCTGGCGATTGTCAAAGAAATCAGAAGGGAATTGCTTACCATCGGTGGACTTACTCCTGAAGATGGGTACGACACTGTGTTGATGCAAGGATCCGGAACTTTCGGAGTGGAGTCGGTTATTTCAACAGTCATTCCCAAATACGGGCACTTGCTGCTTTTAACGAATGGAGCGTATGGCGACCGGATCAAACAAATGGCCAAAGTCTATGGAATCAGAACAACAACTCTGAAATACAGGGAAAACATTGTGCCACCCAAAGAAGACGCTGAAGAGCTGCTGTTAAAAGACGAAACAATTACGCACATTGCCATTGTGCATTGTGAGACTACTACCGGAATTTTTAACGATATCGAGGGAATTGCATTACTTGCATGGAAATTCAACAAAGTATTCATTGTTGATGCCATGAGCAGTTTTGGTGCTGTTCCGATTGATTTGGTAGCACTCGATATCGATTTTCTGGTATCGTCGTCAAATAAGTGCATCGAAGGTGTTCCCGGATTTTCATTCGTGATTGCCAAAACCAGTGCCCTGGAATCGTGCATGGGACAGGCGCGAACAGTATCTCTCGATTTGTATAGTCAATGGATGGATATGAACAAGAATAACCAATTCCGGTTTACGCCGCCGATTCAGGCAATTTTGGCCTTCCACAAAGCCATCGACGAATTAAAACTGGAAGGAGGAATTGAAAAGCGCGCCGAACGTTACAGGCAAAATTACAGGCGATTGATTGAAGGCACTGAAGCTTTGGGCTTACAAACCTATCTCGAGAAAAAAGATCAGGGATACATCATCACCTCTTTTCTGTTCCCCGAACATCAGAATTTCAATTTCACCCAATTCTATGAAAAACTTCATGAGCGCGGACAAGTCATATACCAGGGTAAATTAAGTGACACGAATTGCTTCAGGATTGGAAATATTGGACAGCTTTATCTGGAAGATATTGATCGCCTGATTGAAGCAATTGCAGAAGTCCTTGGTGAAATGTCGGTTTTAAAAATCTAGGATGTTCAATTATTCTTTCGTTATTCAGGTTTTTACTTCTTTTGTTGCTCTGCCTGACAGTATTTCGCACCTCCCAAATCTCCAATTTTCAACTTTTTCCCTTTCCTTTTTCCTTTTATTTCTTTTCTGAATATTGTTTAATATCTGATATTCTGTGCATTAAAAATACTTTTTAAAAAATTGAAAAAATTTAGTACTTTGTGTAGCATAGTTCCATTTAAAGTTTGTATGTTTGTAAAGCCAATAACAGTGTAAAAAAAGGTAGAAGTTTAAAGCGGGTTCCGCAAGAAGCCGGTAAAAACAAAATCCGGTTGGCTTTTCAGGCAGAGAAACAAGAGTCAAGATATAAACAAAAAAACAAGTTCGGGAAACAAAAACAGAAAACAGAAACAATCAAAACTCGAAGCCATGAAACAAATCGCAATGATCAGAAAACAGAAAGCAAGAATTTTACAGAAACGTATTCGCCAGCTTTTAACGGGCAAAACAGTTGCCGGTATGTAATTGTGAGAATTGGATAAAGAACAAAATTTAAGGAGGAAAAAACAATGAATCTGGACAATACAAAAGCACAAATGCGCAAAGGGGTTCTCGAATACTGCATATTGCTGGTAATCGACGGGAAACCTTTGTATGCCAGCGATATTATTGAGGAATTGAAAGGCTCGAAAATGATCGTTGTGGAAGGAACTCTCTACCCTCTGCTAACCCGTCTGAAAAACGACGGACTGCTGACCTACAAATGGGAAGAATCTACTCAGGGACCGCCCCGGAAGTATTATGAAGTTACCGACGATGGACGTACTTTTCTGAATGAAATGGGCGAATCATGGGATGAGTTGGTCGAGGCAGTCCGGATGATTAAGCAACACAAATAGATCATTGGCAGTATAAAGAAATCAAATCGCAAAAACAGATAAAAATGAAAAAGACATTCACAATAAACATAAGTGGGAGTATCTTCCACATTGACGATGATGCTTTCGAAAAACTTCAACGATATCTTCACATGTTGAACCGTCATTTTGGAGTAGCAGCCGAAGGTCAGGAAATACTTCAGGATATTGAAGCCCGCATTGCCGAACTTTTCATCGATAAAACCACCAATAAAGCTGAAGTGATAACAGATATTATGGTCGATGAGGTGATAGCACGGATGGGTAAACCGGAAGATTTTATGGAACCGGGTGATGAAGAAACTGAAGCCGGAAAACCGGAAGAAGGATCGAATAAGGATCAGCGACTTCGCCGTCGCTTGTACCGCGATGCTGATAGCCGAGTGCTCGGGGGTGTTTGCTCCGGAATGGGTGCTTATTTCAACATCGATGTGGTTATATTTCGTATCCTCTTTGTTGTCTCCATGTTTATGGGTGGAGCAGGTGTCCTGATTTATATAATCTTGTGGATTGTAGTGCCAAAAGCAAAAACTACCGCACAGAAACTTGAAATGAAAGGGAAGGAAGCGACAATTTTGAACATCGAAAAAACCATCCGTGAAGATGTAAACGAAGTAGGAGAGAACATCAATCGGTATAAAAGTTCAGATGAAACTGATGCCAGCACCCGCAGAGAACATTTTGGCGATGTTGTTACCAGTGTTTTCAGGGTGGTATTGAGAGTTGCCGTACTAATTTTTGGTGCCGTACTGATTCTTGTCGGTATCGGAAGTTTGATTGGATTTATTACATCAATGGCTGTGGGACATTCGTTTATGCACGGCGGACCGTGGTCGTTCGGATGGGACTCTGACATTAATATGACAGGACTACTTGAGCAATTTGTTAGTCCCGGAGCTTATACCATTTCGCTGATTGCTATTGGTATTCTTGCCGGAATTCCAATCTTGCTGCTCCTTTTTGTTGGAACAAAACTTTTGTTCAGGTATAAAACCAATAACAAGATGATCGGGCTGGGAACTTTTGGACTTTGGCTTGCCGCATTGATTGTGTTGATTGTGGTTGCGGTGAATCAGGTTGGTAACTTTGGAAAACAAAGCAGCCAGACTTTTACCCAAAAGGTAGATTGTACCACCTGTAAAACCATTTATCTGGAAACTTCGGACGACCTTTACGAATCCCTGATTGACGATCATATTTCGCTCGACCGTATGAAAATTGCAATGGTAAACGGAAAAGAAAAAATGCTTGGACATCCGCGATTTACGATTGAAAAAAGTAGTACCGGCGAATATCTGCTTCTGGTTAAAAAGCGTGCACGTGGCAGCAGTACTGAAGATGCCCAGAAAAATGTAGAGCAGATCGAATATAATTTCAACCAGAAAGATTCAACCCTGAAGTTTGATCCCTACTATTTCCTGAAAGAAGATGCTAAATGGCGCGAGCAGGAAGTTTCGATGATTCTGAAAGTTCCTGAAGGAAAATCGGTTTACCTGAATAGGAATCTGGTTGATCTCATCGATGATATCGACAATGTAGAAAATATGTATGACGGCGATATGATCGACAAAACCTGGATCATGACTGCCAACGGATTGGTTCTGAAGCAGGTTTCTTTGTCTACTCCGAAGTAAGTATTCATAGAGTTAAAGTAAAAAGTCAGGGTTTCACATCAAGCGAAACTCTGACTTTTTTTGTACTATTTTCAGCCCTATATGAATTAACTTTTCATCGAATTGGCAAAGTCACTTTGAATTTTCATCAGGGTAATCGAATAATTCAGGATGTTCCGCGCTTCACTCAATATATTCAGGATTAGCATACTGTTTTTTGTACTGACTTCATTCTTTTTGATTGCTTTGATGAGGTTTTTACGGACATCTCTAATCAGCCCAACAATCCTGATCTGTTCATTATTTATTTCTTCGAGATAGGTCTCACTTTCGTTGTCGAGCCCATCAACCATCATTTTTGTAAAACCCGACAGCTCAACTGCAATTCGGGTCAGTTCTTCGGCGCGTAAAGGATTAATTGGTTTGTGGTTGTTGTCAACATGATTGAAAACCGGTTCGGCCATAAAGTTGATGCTGTGGGCAAGTTCTTTCAGATAATCAAGCGTTAAAATGTAAAAATAACTGGCTTCGATGGAGTCGGAGGGCATTGAATTAATGACCTGGTATATTTTACTTCTTTTTGCGATTAGCTTACGCTCCATCTCAACCGAAATCTGTAACTGTTTCTTTAAGGCTTTTCTGTCTTCAAGAATGAGCCCTTTTACTGTTTCACAAAAAATTTCATTTGCGATGGTTAAATTTTTCTTGATCCCTTTGTTGTTGGATTCGAACATTTTTATCGAATTCGGGATAAGTTCACTTTCTTCTGATTTGATCTGAAAGTTTTCTTCGCGTTTTTTGTGCAGCAAATGAGTTCGGTAGAATGCCAGAATAGCAAAAGTCAAAATGGCGATGACTCCGAAAACCTGCGCCCAGCCCATGAATAAAGAGAGAAAGAAAGCGACTGAAAAAGCAGCTACGCCTGTTATAAACCAACCACCAATAACAGTAAATACACCGGTAATCCGGTAAACGGCGCTATCACGTCCCCAGGCTCCATCTACCAACGAGGTACTCATGGCCACCATAAAGGTCACATAAGTTGTTGAAAGGGGTAATTTGTATGAAGTTCCGACAGCAATCAGAATTGAAGCAACCATCATGTTTACTGACGCCCTAACCATATCAAACATGGGAGGATCAGCATCATTTTTGCTTCGTACATCCATTTCAGTGGTGTCGAATCTTTTGCTAACCTTTTCGATTACCGATTGTGGTATAACATGACTGAAGAAGGTTCCTACACTGACCACACGGCGAACCAAAACCCTCGAAAAAGCAGAAGATCCAAATCGTTCGCTACCTTCATCTTGACGACTCAGTTTTAATTCAGTATTTGAAACTGTCTGCGCTTTCTTCGATGTCCACAGTGTAATAATCATAACTGTTCCTGAGCCAATTAGAAAGTATATTGATGTATGAATTTCACCCAAAAGACTGCCCATAAACAGGTCATTTCCATTGTTTATCATATACAATTTATAAGCCTCATATCCAGCCAAAGGAATCCCAATAAAGTTTACCAGATCGTTCCCGGCAAATGCCATCGCCAAAGCAAATGTACCAGCCATCACAACTATTTTTAATGGATTGGATTTAAAAAACCAGCTCATCAACTGCAAAAGGAGAGTCCAAAGAACAAAAGTCGAGGCAATGATCGAAAGCGTATTGTCCTGAATTAACTGATAGTTTTCTTTGGTCATAAATGAAGCATCTTTCAGCCCTTTAATCAGTATAAAATAGGTAATAGCAGAAATCGCTAAACCTCCCCAAACAGCTCCGTAATACTTAATCGTTTTTTCGGTATTAAAGCTGAATAGCAAACGACTGATCCATTGAACGATTACCCCTACAACAAAAGAAAGTACAACAGACAATAATATGCTCGAAATTATTGTCAGGGCTTTGGATGAGTTTATGTAATCACTGATCTCCGCAATCTTTTGAACTCCATCGATCATTATAGTTGCACCATTGCCCACTTTGAAAAATGCCATTCCGACAGCAGCACCAAGCAATCCAAAAACCATTGATACGGTTGTTGAGGTTGGTAATCCAAAGGTGTTGAAGAAATCGAGCAAAAGCACATCGGTAAACATGACGGCCAGAAAAATGATGATGATTTCGGTAAACAGGAAATACTGTGGATGGAGAAGACCTTTACGGGCAACTTCCATCATACCGTTCGAAAGAAGTGTGCCGACCAAAATACCAACACTGGCTACAATCATAATGACTCTGCGCTTAGCTACTTTTGAGCCAATGGCAGAATTTAAAAAGTTAATAGCATCATTGGCTACTCCAACCGTCAAATCGGATATTGCCAGAATAAAAAGTACAATCAGGAAAAAAATGTAAAGGCTCATAGAAAGGATTATGGTTGGTTGATATGTGAGGTTTTAAAAGCTAAAAAATGAAGTTATCCGGATCAGCTCCCATCCGGGCATTTTTATCGAGCCTATCTATTTTGTCTCGTTCGATAGTTTAACTTTTGAAGTCTGTATGGATGTCATTTTTAAAATGTTTTATTGAGCAAATTACCTAAAGTTTACCAAAAATGCCAACAATCGTCCGGTGAAACTTGTGAATGGAATGGACTGGTTGAGCATACATCAGGATACATTTTTTGGAAACAACCGGCAATTTCAGCTTGTCGATTGTTTGCTGAACTTCTTTTGACCAGGCTCCCTGCTGAAGCCAGATGTTTTTCAGCCCGATTTGGGCTGCGTCTTCCAGTACTGGCGGAACATTCTTTGGCGGAATGGAAATCCAAACGCTATCTACTTTCCCAATCAGGCTTTTCAGATCGGGGTAACAGGTTAAACCATCAATTTCTTTGACCTCGGAATGAACCGGGAATATTTCATATCCTTTAGATTTCAGCTCTTTGCAAGCCATGTTTCCAAACTTTTTACCCGAACGCGACATGCCGACAATTGCTATTCTTTTTGAACTGATAAAATCATCGATTAACGGATTCATAAGGAAAGGATTAAAAGTTGCCTGTGAAGATAATGCTTTTAGGTAAAATTTCAAGATTTATTCCAGATTAGACAGCTTTTCCTGAATTTCTTTCAACACCTTTCTGGAAGCCAGAAAAACAGCGGGTTTTCCTGAAAGCGGGTTATTTTGGGTAACCACCACGGTTTTGTATACATCTTCAATATTCTGGAAAGTGAGTACTTCTTCCGGAGTTCCCTGTGTATGCACCTTTCCTTCATTAACGAGAATTAGTCGGACGCAATATTCCGATGCCAGATTCAAGTCGTGAATGACCATCAGTACCGATAAACCCATATCCTGATTCAGTTGCTGCAACACATTCAGGATATGAACCTGATGGGTAATGTCGAGGTGCGAGGTTGGCTCGTCAAGCAGAAGCAATTGAGGTTCCTGTGTCAGGGCACGGGCAATTGCGGCCAATTGCTGCTCACCGCCACTCAATTCCGACATCAGACGGTCTTTGAACCGCCAGGTATCAGTCATTTTCATGTATTTGCGGGCAATTTCGAAATCCTCCTCTGTTTCGAAAAAATTGAACCGACTGTGGTAAGGAATTCGTCCCATCAAAACATATTCTTCCACACTCATGTCGCCAGCTTCGATAAACTGACTGACGATAGCAATATTTTGTGCCCGCTCCCTGAGTGAAAACGACTTCAGATTTTTATCCGACAACAGAATTTTTCCTGATTTCAGGCCAAGCGTACCGGTTATGGCACGAAAAAGCGTGGTTTTTCCTGAACCGTTTGGCCCGATGATTCCTGCAAATGATCCTTTGGGAATGTCGATGTCGATATCACTTAGTTGAAACTTTGGATATCCACAACACAGTTTTTGTATGCTCAGAATTTTGCCCATCATCAGTTTTTATTGAGTGAACGGTAGGACGAACGGCTCATCATCAGTAGAAAAACAATGCCACCAACAATTCCGGTAATTACTCCAATGGGCAATTCGTTGGGTGAAATGATGGTGCGGGCGATGACATCAGAAATGACCAAAAAGATGGCACCCGATAAAAAGGAACTGATCAACAAAATGCGGTAATCGGAACCTACCAGAATGCGCATCAGATGCGGAATGATCAGCCCAACAAAGCCGATTACACCAGCCACGGCCACCGAAACACCAGCCAAAAGCGAGGCCATCAGAAACAAGAGTTTAATTGCTGTATCAGTATTTATGCCAAGGTGTTTGGCTTTTTCCTCACCCAATCGCAGCGCATTGAGCGGCTGTACAAACAGGTACGACGCAGCGAGCGAACAAACGGCAAGTATTAGTGTGATATAAATGAGCGACATGTCGGGTTCGTCGAGCGAGCCCATGATCCAGAAAATGATGCCATGCAGGTTTTCAGAACTGGTGGTGGCCATCAGCAACATCATGGCCGATGAGGCAATGAAACTGACCATCACCCCGGTCAGAAGCATACTTTGGATGTTGATTCGTCCACTTCGCGAACTGATGGTGTAAACCAGAAAAATAATCAGGAATGAACCTGCAAAACCAGCCATTGGTAAAACAAACGAACCTATTAATTGATGCAAACCAAAAACAATGGCAAAAGCAACTCCGAGCGATGCACCGCCCGAAATACCCATCGTATACGGTTCAACCAGCGGGTTGCGGTAAACACCCTGCAACAGTATTCCTGAAAGGCTAAGTGAACCTCCTACGGCAATTCCGAGTAAAATTCTTGGAAAGCGGATTTGGCTTAGGATGGTATATTCCATGCTGTCGTTGCCTCTCCGGAGAATACTGAAAATATCAGCAAACCCAAGGTTCATCTCACCTATCGAGAGCGAAACAAGCACGGAAAAGATTAGCAGAATGACTAATCCGGCCAAATAGATCATCCAACGAAGGTATTTTTTTTGCATTTGAAATTTTCAGAAACTATTGGAAATAACGAAATCCGTCCAAAGTTAATTATTCAAGAACAAGTTTCAGCCTGAACTTTAATTCGTTTTCTTGCAATAATTCAGGCACCGCTTAAACAAATTGTTCACATAGATTTTGATTAGAATTCTCACTCTATGTTCCAGATGTCTTTGTGGCTTTTCTTCATTAATTCATGAAAATGGCCATGATCGGAGATGCTCCAACTGTTTTTTCCGAAACCATCGTTCCGGCTTCAGAATAAATTTTCATCAAACCATTGCCAGTTACAGTCGGACTTACAAATAAATAGATATTTCCGTCAATTGGATTAACTGAAAGACCTTTTAATCCAGAAATGCCACTTACCAGACTGGTTGTCGCGAATTTTTTGGAAGAAACATCAAAAACCTGAACACCTCCAACCATTACCCAGTTGGCATCGTAAGCAGCAGCTGCAACAAATATTTTCGATTTGTCTTTATTGAAGGCCATGATTGAAGCATATTCGGTGCTGACATTGGCCAGTTCGTTTACAGTTAACGCATTGGTACTTGTGTTAATGTAACCAATTCCGGTTTTTGTTGCCGGAGTTGAGTAGGAATCGATTAAAGAAACATATAGATTGGAGTTGTTGTCTTTCAGAAAATAAGAACAGACAGCCGGAGTTTCGATGTAGGTGATCGCTTCGGTGTTTAAATCCATAACTGCAACTGCCTTTTTGAAATTGAGTGCGACGTAAAGTTTACCGTTGGCAATTTCCAGACCCTCCGGACCACCAGGCAAGGCAATTTGTTTCTCAACTTTTGCGGTTTCGATGTTGTATTTGGCAATGTAGCTTCCCGGCATATTCTTCCAATCCGGATTTTCGCCCCAACACGAAACATACAGGTAATTGCCACTGGCAACACAAGATCGTGGCTTTGCAATCTTATCGGTTACGCCATTTTTAGCCTGAACCATCAGCGGATCAACAGTAATAAACTGATCGGGAGAATTGCCCATCAGGAAAACATGGTCGCCAAATTTATAGGCATACTGAAGATTTGAGGCAAAGGCCTTGCCCGTGTTTTGTTGTTGATCGTAGAAATTGGTGAGTAAACCTTTTTCATAATCGAACTTCGAAATACTTGAACCACCTTTGTCATAAGACCCGTAGTTAATGATATAAGCCCCTTTGATTAAGTTACTTGGATACAAATTCGGCTCATCTTTTTCACAAGAGCTGAAAACAATTAGGGCAAAGACTGAAAGCAGGAAATAATTGATAAACTTTTTCATGATTGATTTTTATAAAGGTTAATGAATATTTATGTTGGTTGACAAGCCGATTCGGAAACTGCGACCAGGCATGGCATAAAAACGTTCGTTTTGGTAATCGGCATTCAGCAGGTTGTTTAGGGCAAACGAAAGATAAAATGATTGCTTTGCCACCGATATTTTACGCGACACTCCGCAATTGGCAAGGAAATAAGGATCGAGTTCGAAACCCAGCGGCATGTAATATGAACCGGAATAATCGGCAAACCGCTTCCCTGTATAACTGCCATCGACATAAAAGTTCCAGACCTGGTAATTCATTCTGAAGTAGGCATTCCCGATGTGTATGGGCACGTACAACAGTTGGCGTCCGGTAACTCCTCCGGCTGATTCGTCCTTGAGTGCGTCAACCGGGTTAAAACTGTAATTCAGTCTAAAATTGAATTTCAACTCTTTTAAGTTCCAATCGGTATTCGACTGAAATTCGATGCCTTTGCTCTGAACTTCCATCACATTTTGCGCCATCCAGTCCACCGATCCCAAGCGCCATTCGATCCAGTTTTTCACATCCATGTAAAAGGCATTCAGTTTTATATCCGATTGAACAGTTTCTTTACAAAGCAGAAAGTTTAAGCCAAGTTCGTAATTCATTCCATCTTCAGGCTTCAGGTTTGGGTTTCCCTGATTTCCCCAGTAGCGGTCGTTGAAAGTCGGAATGCGAAAGGAGCGAGAAATATTTCCGTTGAATTTCAGTACCGATGAATTGCTGGTAAAAAGCCGGTACTCACTGCCAAGTGATGGGGTAAACGGCGCGCTGAAATTCGTTACAAAAGATTGTCTTAGGTTCAGCGTTAGTTTCAGGCGGTTCCATGCATTGAAAAAGGATGAAAAATAGAAATCGCTTTGATGTTCAAATTTGATAACATCGGAAGAATACGCATAAACATCAGGCTTGATATACTGATATTTAACCCCAAATTTGTAACCCAGATTTTTATTCAGGTCTTGCTTTGCTTCCAGTTCAGTAATCAACCGGTTGGTTCCTATTTTCTGAATAGTATTTCCATCGTAAACCTGCATGTCGTGCACAAAACCCAATCCACTCCTGAAGTTAAGAAGGTGCTTTTTATTTTCGTATTCCGACCAGAAACGGATGTGTTTATTGTCGAGTGTTTCCGGTTGTTTTGGAGTATTTATTTCTTTGAAGGTCAACTGAATTTCGTGCCAATCGTGTTCGAGCCAAATGGCCGATTTCAGCATTTCTTTTTCCGAAAACCGGTAATTCAACTCCTGAATGATGCCCTCGTTTTCAATAGTTGCTCCCCGTTGGCGACCGCGAACGGTACCGGGATTTTCCACATCGCCCACCTTTGGATTATTGAAAGGAAAATCGTTCTTTAACTTGTAGTAAAACAAGCGGGTAACCGACTCGAAACGACCATTTCCGGCATAAAATTTTGTTCCGTACAACTGTTCGCCAAACGATCCTTCAGAAATGGTGGTTTTTAACTTCAGGCCTTTGGTCCAGTTATTGGCCAGCCCCAGATGAAGAGCTCCGCCGATAGATCCTGAGCCATTGATGGCCGACGAACTTCCGTATTGCAAATCAATTTCATCAAAAAGGAAAACCGGAACTTCAGACATGCTCGAATGCCCGAGTGTGAGCGAATTAATGTTGATTCCGCCAAAATTAACAGAGGTATGGCTGGGTGAAGTTCCACGCAAATGAATGGTTGATAAGCCGCCTGCATTCGATTTCAGGTAAACCGGAGTGAAACGCATCAGGATTTGATCGACCGAAGCGGCCTGCCCGATTTGCAGCTGATCGGCCGGAATCGACTCGATTTTTGCTCCCGCCTGATACTTCTTCAGCGGAGCCTGAATGGTGACTTCGCGCAACATCAAGGTATCGGTCAGGTTTTTAGACTGACTGAAAACACTGGTTGCAAAAAGCAGCAGTATCTGAATGACAAAAAACCTTCTCATTTCTATAAACAGAATATGAGCTTTTGGATAAGATGGTGAAATATACAAGGTGCATATCTCAAGCTTTTTTCCCGAAGCTTTTGTTAATATTCATTGAGAATTGGCAGGTCTTCTGGCTCGCCTTACTTTTTGTGGCCTTCCCAACCCGATTAACCGGATCAGTGGCATTGCAGTACAAAAAGGGTTCATTCAGGCTTACAGCTGCGGGTACAGCTCCGGATTTTAACCGGATTCCCTATTATTCCGTGCCGGCCGAAAGCCGACATTGGAACCATTTCCGGAGGCAAAAGTAAAGAATATTTTGAAATGAAGTGTTTGATTGGGAAAAAATATACAGAATTGACAGCTTGAATCTGGGGAAGCTAGTTTAATGATATCCAGAAGTGATATAACGTTATAGATGATCCAGAAATTCTTTCTTGCTTTGATATATAGTTTGAAACGGGATCTCCTGAAATCAATTTATCCTCTTCTGACCAAGTAATTTCAATATCACTTTCAATAGATTCGCTAATCCAAGCGTTAATTTTTTGTATCCAATATTCAATACTCTCTTCCTGAATATATCCAATCATTGAACTGTCATATAAGTGTTTCCCAAATCCTTCTTGTTCTTTTTTGAACCTTTCAATTCCTCCTCCTCCTTTTTTAGCTTTTACGTAGTCGGAATGTGATTTTGATAGCCTTTTAGCTTCAATAATAAATATAGGTTCAGAGCCAAAATTAAATGGATCGACTTTTATCCTGAAGTCTACACCTTTTCTGGCATTGAACGAAAAGAATAAGTTTTCCTCCCTCACTTTTGCCTGAAAATAGTACAATAGTAGCTCCGAAATGTCATCCTCAAGTTTTATTTGTGTCTTTTGAGTTCTGAAATTTTGCCCAAAATCAGGGAGTACCCTTTTGAGGAATTGTAATATTCGCTTTACTGTTTGATGCTCAGGCAATGAGAATTCAGAGACAATTTGGGGTTGGATATTTGATTGACTTTTTATCATTAGTATCCGCTGTTTACTAAATCAATCATAACATCGCTAGCATCTCTTAACGCAATAGACTTGATCCAGAAACGGAGTGTGTTCGGTTTAACAAGAAACACAATGTCTTTTTGATACAGTCGCAGAATCCTACGATAATGCATAGTATCTTGCTTGTTTTCAATAAAAGCGGATAAATCGCCTTCTTTTATTTTGGAAGAAATTTCAGGTATGAACTGATCGTTGCCATAAGAAAATGGATAGCATGTATATGAATTTGTATGAATAGGACTTAATGGGCGGAAAGATCTTCCATCAACCTGATATATAGAATTCAAATTCTTGCAGAAAACTGTTCCAAATTCTTCTAATTCCTTGGTAGATACAGTTGCAATATTAATTTTTGCATTTTCTCCTTTTGAGAGTTCTTCGAGTTTGTAATTTAATACATCGCTCTTGATTATTTCTTCATTTGCAGATAATTGCAGTAAGTTCTCATCCTCGGGGTAAGGTAGATTCAGAATGTCTTTTGTATATATTACATATCCACCAGAACGACTAACACCAGTCTCCGCGCTTGTAGCCAAAATAAACAGTTGATAAAGTTGATAATCCTTTTGTAAAATTTCTTCAATCTTTACTAATTCCTTCTCTTGACCTTCTGGGGCGTGAATTCCTAGAATCCGTTGTTTAAAAATTAAATCTTCATCTAAATAACAAATTATAAACTGCTTCTTTCCAAGAGCCTTTTTTATGAGCAAATGAGGTGCAATGAATATTTTTTTATTTGGTTCTCTTGACCATTGAAATCTAGTTTCCGTTTCAATAGCTGTTTGTGTAATTCCAGCTTCAGTAAAATGTTCAGTCTGAACCATTAGTTTCCCAGTCAAATGCGGAGCTTCGTCCGTTTTTTGAGCAACTTGATAACCTTCTCCGTATACCCATCCATAACTTTTTTTCTTTTCATCAAGGTAATCACCTAGGTTTCTTAGCTTGGATAACCTATTTACTAAAAAATAAAGCTGATTACCTCCAAGTAAATTCGATTTCCAAATAACCAAATCATTTTCTGCGATTTCCTGCGGTACATTATGTATGTCATAATGGTCAATTTCAAAGAATAATTTCTCTTTTGCTGATTTTGCCCTTTTAACTGTAATGTGGAGAATATTGTGGCTAGTTTGAGGCTTTCGATTATAGGCGAAAACGACCGCGGTTGCAATGGTTTTCTCAAATAAGTATGATTCGTTTCTTAATTCGGAAAAATCAATTATTTGTGGAATCTCGTAATTCGAAAAGAATTTTTTTCTGAAATCAATGGTATTATTGTACAGTAATGGCCCGGAAGGCATTACAAAACTCAACAATCCGTTAGGTTTAAGTAATTTCATAGCTTGTTGTAAAAACAACATAGCTATCTGGTTTCTAGGAATAGGATAATCCTTCTCAATGCTAAATTCAGAATAAAGACTATTGAAATCTTTCATTTTATCTTCAAACGGTGGATTTCCAATGACCAAGTCGAATTGAAATTTCTCCGTTTCATTTAGATACTGGAAGAAATTCCCTGTGTAAATATTTTTTTCTTTTAAGTCCTCGAAACGAAGATCTGTCCAAATTTCTGTCGGTTTAAGCATGTCGCAAAGCGCAATGCTTAAGCTGAAAACTGAAAGCCTTACAGAATCAGCCTCAATATCAACCCCATAGACAGAATCGAGTAAAATCTTCTTTAAAACATCAATTGTCGGACATTGAACAATTCCGGTTTTGTCGAATTGTTCTTTTTGCCACCATTGAACCAACCTTTTAAAAATGGTTACGAGGAAAACGCCTGATCCACAGCTAACATCAATTACTTTAAAATCAGCTTTAGGTTTTGAAATAGGCATACATTCATCAACCATCAGTCGAGCCAGGTGGATGGGAGTATAAACAGCGTCATTGCGTTGCGGAATAAACTCTTCGTAGATTCGGCTGATTAATTCAACAGGTAAATACTCAAAAGAGAATTGAGGCCATATCAAATATTGATCGTTTTCTGAATTGGCATCTAGATAGTTAGCTAATTTAGTCAAATCAGTTTCCTTCAAGATGCTTTTATCTTCCAGAAAAAGCTCAAAAATCTTCCCATTAAAACGATCACTGAGATCTTCAAATAATTCTACGATATATCCGTTGCGAATTACTTCACAGAAGGAATTTGAGTTATTATACTTTTTGAAAAAGTTATTTGGAAAAACATGTTTCCCCTGCTCATCTTTTCTTTCTTCTAAATATTTGACCAGAATTGAAAGTACGAGTAATTGATGTGCAACATTACTATCAAGTTTGCTGTCTTTAAGAAATTGAGAACGGATACCTTTTAATCCTTCAATCAATTTATTTTGAGCACTTTCTTTGCTTAGAAAGTGAGTTTTAAACTCTTTTTGTTCCCAAAATGTACCGTTTTGAAATAGTTGGGCAGAGTATTTTAAATGAGAATGAACTCCTGCAATGAATGGTAAACGCTCAATTGGAGAAATGTCAGTATCCTTAGTTTGTCTATTGTAATCTACTGATTTTCTGGCATCATATACATTAATATTCACATTGTCAAATACATAGTAGATAGGAACAATTCCACTACTCCATATCCGTTTATGAATCTGAACTAAATCATCGACCGAAAAAGATTTTGTTGTATTATCAAAAATAAATATTTGTGGCAGCGAAGACTGCATTTCAGCAAATCTTCGAAAAAATACTGCAGTCGCTTTTAATTGCTTCGCTGTTTCTAAAACTAGTCTTTCTTCAAAATAAATTTCATCATCCAGATAGTTTCTGGAAGTTAAGAACAAAGTTGACCGAATAGACTCATTGTCAAAGTCTAACAAATCCAATATAGGCAAATCTGCAACTTTTTTCATATAACAAAAATACGATTTTTCCCATAGGAAAAAACAATATTTCGAAGTAGAAAAGCTTAAAAAAAGAAGACATATACATATCTGATAATTGGAAGTGGCTTATCTATTCTATCTGTATGCCAGTTTGATCATTTCTTCCAGCGCATCCACAAACAGAATCGGGGTTGGGCTGCAGGTTTTATCCGCATCTAAAACGAATATATTCCGGCTTTTACTTGCCGATAAGGATTTATAGCTTAACCAGATATCTTTTTCTTCCTGAGCCACAATGCCCATGGTTACAATGTAGATGATGTCGGGGTTTTGCTTCAGCACGTATTCGCGGGTGATGCTTCCGATTTTAAATCCTGAAGCGATATTGGTTCCACCTGCAAACCGTATAAAATCGTCCATAAAGGTATCTGGTACGCCACAAAATAAAGGTTTTGCGCCAATTTGGATAAGCATTTTAGGTTTATTCCCTTCAGGAACTGATGAAGTGAGTTTCGCCAACCTTTCTTTTTGCTGCGAGACAATATTTCTAGCCTTTGCTGCCTGTCCTACCAGTTCTCCAATGCGGATAAAATCGGAACAAATCTCTTCGAACGATTTCGGATAAGTTTGGAATTCGACCCGAAGACCAAGCTTTTTAAGGTTTTCAATCGTTTCAGGATTAATGAGCGACGAAACCAAAACCAAATCAGGCTTGAGCATCACCGTTTTTTCGATATTAATATTCATTGCAGTGGCTACAACCGGAATTTTTGCCGACGACTCAACCGGACAAAAATTTGTACAACCCACCAATCGGTTCTGTTCACCCATCAGGTAAAGCGCTTTGGTCATCCATGGTACCAGCGAAACGATGCGTTTGGCCTCCTGTGCCTGACTATAAAGCTGAGCAACAAGCAGAATTAGGAGTAATAAAAAAAATCTTTTCATGTTAGTTTTACAGAATTACGGTTTTCCCGGTTTTAGCCGATTCGCGTGCAGCATCCAAAATCTGTACAACGATGAAATTATTGGTCAGGGAATATGGATCATAGTTGGTCATTTTTACTTTTCCGCTGATTACATCGGCAAAATAGCAGAACGGATCTTCGTATCTGGCAATATTTCGGGATGCTACTTGCCTGGTTTGTTCCGATGGCATAACCCCTTTTCTCATGCGCATATCTTTGTTGTTAACCGCTACAATATAGCCCGAATCACCATAAATTTCCATGTCCTTCCGGCCAAATGGCCAGTTCCACGACGCCTGAATGATGCACTGCGCATTGGGATAGCTTACGATGACAGTTGCTTCATCATCAACCTTTGGATAAATTTCAGGTTTTAATTGGCGGGTAACGGCGGTAACCGAAACAGGTTCTGCTCCTTTCATCAAATAAGTCATCAGGTTGGCGCCATAGCAGCCGAAATCAATCAAAGCACCTCCTCCGTTTTGAATCGGATCGGTCAGCCAATCCAGGAAAACCTGCTCGCAACCAATTTCTTTTGGTCCCTGATGCCCGTCGTGGATAACCACTTTTTTGATGTTTCCCACATAGTTACTGTCGTTAACGAGCTGAAACGATTTTTCGGTGCTTGGATACCACGAGGTTTCGAAATCGGTAAGCAAATGGATGTGATTCTTTTCAGCAAGCTCAACCATTCTTTTTGCATGTTCAACAGTGGTTGCCAGTGGTTTTTCTACCATCACATGGATTCCGCGCGGAGCGCAGGCTTCAACGGTTGCCATGTGTTCGAAAACCGATCCAAATGCCACAACAGCATCAGGTTTTACCTGATCCAACATATTTTCCAGATTGGAGTAAATCAATTTGGGATCGAACTTATACTGTTTGGCCAGCCTCTGAGCCAATTCGGTGTTTGGTTCAAAAACTCCGACCAGTTGAAAATCCTTTTTTTCTTTCCGTCCTAAAATAAAGGAAATGTGCCCGTGAGTCATTCCTGAAATGGCCAAACGAATTGGCTTTTGCGGAGTGGATTGTGCCGGAGTTTTAGATCCCATCATCAAAAGAAGTATAAATACGACGATGACATTTTTATTGATTCGCATGTGCATAAATCTTTAAGTTTCTGATCATGTTCAATTCCGGAAAAATACAAGGAAACTGGAAGCGCCTTTCACCGATCTTTTTTTCCGAAGATTCGACTAAAAACATTTTGAACTGGCAGGTCTTCAGGCTCACCTCACTTTTTGCGACCTTCCAGAAGCCCCTCTTAAATTTCCCCGAAGGGGAGAAATCAGCTTCTTTTTGGAAGGAGAAAAAGCTTCAGTGGCAAAAATGTTGTTTAAAGCGTGTACCTTGCCTCCCTCATGGGAAGTTGGTGGGACTAGAGGCTTACAGCTGAGGGTACAGCTCCGGTATCGTACCGGATTCCCTTTTCAGACTCACTTCCGAAAAACCGAAAGCTAGTCAACCAAATCGCTGTAAAAGTAGGAAAAACTATAAATAACCTGCGCAATCACCCGAGACTATTCTGTTCGTTGATGTTTTTTTGCTTTGTCAGGGGTAAATGAAGATTGTACTACCCGGTTCCTTAATTAATGGTACAGGTCGCCCAGCCTTGATAAATAGGTTTTGTTGTTTTTGTATTAGATATGAGCCGAAAGGACAAGTTACAGCTCAATAGGTATACCGTTGTAAAAATCAAGGATTTTTGTTCTGAAAATGTATTCGTATTTGGCCTGAAGTAAATCGCTCTGAGTTTTTGAGAGGTTATTTTTGCTCTGGTTGTATTCCACCGAGTTGATCATTCCCACATTGAATTTCTCTTCAGTATACCGAAACGCTTCTTTCGATGAAATAACTGTTTTCTGGTTGGCAATGTACCTCTTAAACGCTGCCAAAGCGTTGGTGTACGATTGTTCTATGTCTTTCCGGAGCAGGTTTTTGGTGTTTTGCAATTGCAATTCGGTATTCTCAACAGATATTTGCGCATTACTAACACCCGTGCGCGCCTGATAATGGTTAAAAATCGGGATATTCATATTCAACCCAAATCCATACCGTGGGTTGTTTTTAAGCTGATCACCAAATGTGATCTTCTCTTGATTCAAATCAGTATATTGGTTGTTGTACAGGTTGTAATAGTTCGCTCCAAAAGAGAGTGAAGGCATCTTATTTCCCTTAGCTATCATCAATTGCGCACGTGCACTTTCTAATTTGAATTCTGCCCCTTTAACTGCTGGCCTGAGTTGAACTGCGTTTTTGAAAACATCCATCGAATTAAGCATACTAACGTTTGCTCCAATTTCGGGTAGAGCAGGTTTCTCAATTCTAAAACTCTCGGTCGATGGCAATTCAAGCAATTGATAGATCCCCAGATAGGCCAGCTGAAGACGGTTTTGAGCGTTAACAACATTCAATTCTTCACGGGCATACTGAGCTTCAATTTCGAGCAAACTTCCTTTGGCCAGGCTACCTGCTTCAACAAGTTTGCTGGTGCGATCGATCTGAAGCTGGGTTATTTTCAGCAGATCTTCAGAAACGAGAACTAGTTCGTCGGCAAATAAAATTTCGAGATACGCAGCCGCTATGTTGAGCATCATATCTTCTTTTGCCTTTTTGGTTTCTTCCAGACTGGCACGTAAATCCATATCGGCCATTTTAATCGAATTGTTCAGCTTTGAACCACTCCAAATGGTCACATTGGTGCTCAAACTTCCGCTTGTTGTGTTCGAGTTTCTGTTCGCATACGTATTTAGGTAGGTGAGCGACCGACCAAAATCCTGGCTGTTTTGCAACCCGGCATTCAGGTTTGGCAAACGGTTATACTTTGCCTGTTCGAGTTGATTGTTGTAATAATCCGAATTCAAGGTCTGCTGCTTGATTTGGATATTGTTTTGTATCGCATAATCAATACATTTTTGTAAAGACCAAGTTTCCTGTGCCCTGACACTTGTAAAAGCAAGCAGCATGATAACTGCGGCAAGGAGGCTGTACATTCGTTTCATTCCTATATTTTTTAAGAGTTTTTCTTTACTTCTTCCTTAACTTTCTTCAGATCAATCTTTTCGCCTTTTACCTTATCCGTTTTCGAGAGGCCTTCAGTAACTTCGATGTTGATTCCATCCGAGATTCCGGTTTTTACCATCCTTTTTTCAAACTTCTGCGGAGTCAAAGTTTCCACTTCAACATACGACGAGTCTTTCTCAAACTTCAGTAATCCTTCAGGAATAACCAGAACGCTGTCTTTTTTCTCCAGAACAATATTGGCATTGGCACTGTAACCGGCACGGATGAACTGATCTTGTTTCAATACCACATTGGCTTTGATCTCAAACTGTATCGCACCATTTTCTTCTTTGCCTTTTGGGGCAATATACTCGAGTATAGCTCCAAATTTATCCTTTTCAATGGCTCCAATTTCCAGTTCGATATTCATGCCTTCCTTGATTTTCCCAACTTCGGTTTCATCAACCTTTCCTTTAAAAATCATATCTTTCATATCAGCAACGGTACAAATAGTTGTCCCGTTGTTAAATGTGTTCGATTGAATGACCGAATTGCCTTCTTTTATAGGAACATCCAGAACCATTCCGTTTACGGTTGAACGAACAAGGGTATTAGTAGCAGCTTGTGCCTTTTTTGTTACACCGTTTTTAATTAATTCCATATTATTTTCAGCAGCCGATAATTCTTCCTTGGAACCATCGTAGGTAACTTTGGCTCGCTTGTATTCTTCGTACGAAATTACTTTTTGATCGTACAATTTTTGCTGACGGTCGTAATCGATTTTAGCATCATCAAAATCTAATTTGGCGCGGTTAAGCCGGGTTTCAGCATTATTCAAATTCACCATGTCAGGAATAATCTTGATTTTGGCAATCACCTGATCTTTTTTTACAAAGTCTCCGGCAATAATATAGAGCTCATCAATAATTCCTGAAACCTGGGGGACAATTTCAATTTCCTTACGGGGAACAACTGAGCCGGTAGCAACCGTTTTGCGGATGACATTGCTTACAAACGGATTTTTTGTTTCGTAAGTTTCAGGAGCTTTTTTTGATTTGGTATAGAGGAAATACATGGTTCCTCCGAAAATCCCAACTAGGATTACGATTCCAACGATTCTTAAAACTTTTCTCATGATTCGGTTTTTTTGATATGTTTCTGTTTTCTATTTTAACTTTCGTCTCTGATGGCATCGATTGGTTTGATGCTAATTGCTCTTCTGGCCGGAATCAGTCCGGCAATGATACCGGAAATAACCAGAACCCCCAGCGCCGAAAGGGCCATCGTCAGGTTCACTTCGGGGTTTCGGAAGAACATCGTATCGCCTCCTGATTGCAAAACCCGGTTTAATATTTCGAGCACCCCAACACCAAGCGACAAGCCAATGTAACCAGCCATAACGGTCAGGAATACACTCTCGGCAACGATATGTTTGATGATTACGTTCGGAGTTGCCCCAATGGCGCGTTGAATACCGATTTCCTGGGTTCGTTCTTTGATAATTACCAGCATGATATTGCTTACTCCAATGACACCAGCCAGTAATGTTCCAATACCCACAATCCAGGTCAAAAGCTGAATACCAAGAAATAGTTGCGAAAATTTTACAAATTCTTTTTCGATATTAAATGAACCGATGGCCTGAAGATCTTCAGGAGCAATTTTATGCCGATCCTTTAAAATCGTTTTAAGTTTTTCTTCCAGATCGCTCACTTTGTATCCTTTTTGGGAAGTTACCGAGAAGAAATGAACGATATCTCCATAATTGTATGCGGTTTGCATGGTCGAAAAAGGAATGATTATCGTTTCCTCCTTCTTTCCACCGCCAATGTTAATCTTGGTTTCTGCATGTATCACACCGACAACCTGAAAATAAACCCCGCTGACTTTTATATATTGCCCAATAGGATCCTCGTCTTTAGCAAACATCAATTCCACAACACGTTCACCAATGTTACACACTTTTCGTTCCTGAAGAATATCAATCTCGTTGATTAATCTCCCTTTAACAGGTGTCCAGCGGTCAATTTTAAAGTAGTCAGGGAAATCGCCGTACACATTGAATGCACCGGTGCGTTCTCCGCGTATCGTGTTATTCCCATTCTGTTGCCAGCCAAACAGACGTGGCGAAAGGTATTCAATCTCTTTAACGTTATCCTTCAAGTATTGAATATCGGTGTTGTCGTATTCCCAGCGCCGTCCGCGTTGAAATCCTTCATAGGGAACGCTGGTTCGTTCAGTCCAGAAAAAAGCTGAATTGGTGGCAAATGCACGAACTCCGTCAAGTACGCCATTTTCAAGTGCTTTCCCTGCTCCCGACATAATAATCAGCATAAAGATACCCCAGAATACCCCGAAAGCTGTCATAAAACTCCGCATCCGGTTTTTCTTTAGGGCGCTTATGATTTCGCTCCAAAGATCAATGTCAAACATAAATAAGCCTCCCACCTGCCCCTCCAAAGGATGGGTGATAAAAGTGAAGCCCCCTCCAAACCTCCCCCGAAAGGGGAGGCTTTAAAAATGCCTTGTAATTCATTATCGTTACTAATTTACTCATATTCATATTTCTTCTTTTTTAAGCCTTCCACTTTGGGGATGGTTTGGGTGGGGCTATTATTCGTCGCGCAAGGCGACAATTGGTTTGATACTGGCTGCTCGTTTGGCCGGAATATATCCTGCTATCGCACCGGCGAAAATGAGCAGCAAAGTTGCATAGATGGCAATGTTGATATCTACCGTAGGATTTAGGAACATGCTACCTCCACCATTTTCTTCAACAACTGGCCCGGCAGACTGAACCATGAAATAGTTGATCATCTCCATCAATCCTGTTCCCAAGACCAGACCAATATAGCCGGCGATGGTAGTAATCATGATCGATTCAAGCAAAATCAATCCAATTACCGATGATGGGCTGGCGCCAATAGCTTTTCGAATACCAATTTCCTTGGTGCGTTCTTTAACAACGATTAGCATGATGTTGCTCACTCCAACAACTCCGGCAATCAAAGTCCCAATGCCAATAATCCAGATAAATATTTTAATGGCCTGAAATATTTTCATGGTTTGAATGTAGGCTTCCAGCTTATTGAACAAACCGATTGCTCCCTCATCTTTGGGATCAAATTTGTATTGTTTACCTAAAATATTTCTGATCTGCTCCTCTATAGCCTGGCATTCTTCAAGCGTTTCGGCATTGATGGTCAACGCCAAATTGTGCAGACGGTTTGACCCATTAAAAATCATTTGTGCTGTTGATAGGGGCATGTAGGCATTCCGGGTTCGGGTCGATCCGGGTTCGGTGCAAATACCAACCACTTTAAACGGAACATTATTGATGTTCACATATTCGCCAATTGCTGTGGAATCTTTGAAAAGAGCTGTTTTTATATCTACACCAATCACAACCACCTTTCGTTTTTGCAGGATGTCGATCTTATTAATAAATCGCCCATCATTCATAATTAACTGTTCCACCTCCATAAGTTCAGGCTGGCAGGTTATTGTGGTATATTCTCCGGATTCCTTGTTGTACGAATATCGGGTGTTACCCATGAAATACCTACCTGAAGCAACTCCAACTCCTGAAACTTTCTTTACAATTTCCTGATCTTCGTTATGAAATTGAATCGCCCGGCCTGATTTCATTCCCTGATAGGGGATGGTGGTTTCACCGGTCCAAATCCACATGCCATTAATTGCATCGTTCATGAAATTGTTGGCGACACCATTGCTCAAACCGTTTCCCGAACCGAGTAAAATCATCAGCATGAAAATCCCCCAGGCAACAGAAAACCCGGTGAGAAAGGTTCGCATTTTATTTTTTTTGATGGTAGCAAGAATTTCCTGCCATTTATCAACGTCAAACATAGCTAGGTATTTGTGCGGCTTCCAGTCCGTGTATGTATTCTTTCTTGAACTGTTTCAGTTCTCCGTTGCGGATGATTTCGTGAATCAATCCATCTTTGAGTCGGATAATCTGGTTGGTCATGGCTGCAATGTCGTGTTCGTGGGTTACAATAATTACTGTAATTCCTGAATCATTGACATCTTTTAATATATCCATCACTTCATACGAAGTTGCTGAATCGAGAGCACCGGTAGGCTCGTCGGCCAAAATAATTTTAGGTTTTGAGATCAATGCACGGGCTATGGCTACACGCTGTTTTTGTCCTCCCGACATTTCGTTTGGCATGTGGTTGGCCCAATCTTTCAGCCCAAGTTTTTCGAGGTATTCCATCGCAATCTGATTCCGCTTTTTTCTGGGTATTCCTTTGTAATACAGCGGAAGTGCCACATTTTCCATGGCATTTTTAAACGAAATCAGGTTGAACGACTGAAAAATAAAACCGACCATTTCGTTTCGCAATTGTGCCGCCTTTTTCTCACTCATGTTCGAAATAAGGTTTCCCGACAAATGATAAGTTCCCTTGTCATAATTGTCGAGCATCCCTAAAATATTTAGAAGAGTTGATTTTCCGGAGCCGGATGAACCCATGATGGAAACAAAGTCTCCTTGTTCAATGTGAAGGTCGATGCCCTTTAGAACATGGAGACTGTTGCTTCCCATCTCATAGGTTTTGTGAATGTTATTTAATCTGATCATGACTTTGTTTTCTGCTGTTTTCTATTCAAAACTCGTAAATAAAATACTCTCTGTGTTCGTTTTTTTCGATGAATGACCGATTTTGCCCTGTAAAACGATTAAATAGTCAGTCTATTCCTTTTTCCCTGCATCAAATGACCCTGTACTTGTTGCTGTTTTCTTTTCCTGAATTTTCTTTATATCTGAATAGGACGGTTGAAATAATGAATCGTTACAGGAATTAACATTCTTTAGCAAATAATACCAAATGCAATTTCAAATCAGTCCAAAGCCATTGTGGTTTAATGCCGGTGAATAGAAATGTTAAGGCCAATTGAGTGAGCGATTCGATATAATAGTTTCTTATAATCAGGTGTGTGGATAAACAAGTTTATGCATAGTGCCCCCTAATCCCCCAAACGGGGGACTTTGCATCCTGCAAAATCAGGAAATCTGCTCATTAAAAAATATCTTTTCAGAACTTCTGTGTTGAGACTCCCTTCCCTTCGATGGGGAAGGGCTGGGGCAATTAGGAGATTTGTTCCAAAATATGACAACCATGTTTATATCGAACTCAGGTTAATAAAATCGGAAAATGAAATTTCGCTACGCTTTAGCTTTCTTCGATATAAGGTAAATTATTGACTACAAATATTTTGCTGCTCTGCAACTTTCTTTTGAGCGACAGAGTCGCATAATATTTGTAGAAAAATGGATGGAAGTTTAAAGATAGCTCCAGCGGATCGAAATAGATACGAAAGTATGCTCGATAAAGGGATTCATGAAAATTCAGAATCTTTTGTCGGTCACTAATGACTATAGATATAGCGAGTAGTGTTTTTGTCCCTTCAGTACGAAGAAATTTTACAACGAAGTCAAGCGATAGATTACAATTTGTTGATTAAGGAGGCCTGACAGGCAGCGCCAAAGCCATTATCGATATTTACGACAGATACGCCTGCAGCGCAACTGTTCAACATGGATAATAAAGCGGATAATCCTTGAAAATTGGCTCCGTATCCGATACTCGTGGGCACACCAATCACCGGTTTGTCAACAAGTCCGCCAACCACGCTGGCCAATGCACCTTCCATTCCGGCAACAACAATAATTACCCGTGCATTCCGTATCAGTTCCCACTTATTGAAAAGACGGTGAATTCCCGCAACGCCAACATCATAAATGGTCTCCACTTTATTATTGAGAAACCGGGCGGTTTCAACGGCTTCTTCTGCAACCGGAAGATCGGATGTTCCGGCTGAAACAACAGCGATATAACCTTTCCCGGCATCTTCCTCCCGATGTTTGTAAACAATCGTTTTAGCCAACGAATTGTAAACAGCACCCGGAACAACTGTTTTTACAGCTTCAAATATTTCTTCGCTGGCGCGGGTTGCGAGGATGTCAATTCCCTTTTGATACATCCGCTCAGCGATCAGCCTGACCTGTTCGGTTGTTTTTCCGGCGGAATAAATCACTTCAGGCAAGCCTGTGCGATGAAGGCGATCGGTATCAATATTCACAAAACCCATGTCTTCAATGCCTCGTTTGGTAAAATGCGAAAGGGCTTCAACCATTTCCAATTCGCCGGTTTTATATTTCTCAAGAATGTCCCGAATGTCCATTTTAGCGATTTTTTGATAGGATTTTTTCTACTTCATTCAAACTTAGACCATGGTCGGTTGCCAGCCGGTTTAATTCATCGGATTCAGGCTTGAAACGAATCTCCTTTCCCTGAAAAAAGCTCGATTTTACTTTTACCAAGCCCAACTCGGTATCAATTTCCTTTTCTTGACGTTCAAGAACTGTTTTGGTCACGGCATATTCCCGAAGGCCAATGGTGGTACTGTTGTTGAAGATGATTGACTTTATTTCAGGAAGAATCAGGTTGCTGCATAAGACTGACAGCGTATTGGCCGGTCTTGATTTTTTCATGATGATTGGGGAAAGAAATACATCGCTGGCTCCGGCATCAAAGAGTTTTCGGAAAAGATGATCGTACCATTCCGGATTCATGTCGTCAATGTTACATTCCACCATAACAGCCTCTTCCCGGGTTGTTTTGTCTGCGCTTGGCTGGTCTTCCGAAAGGTAAACCCTCAATACATTGGGAACTTCCGAAACATCACGATGCCCGATTCCATAGGCGGTTTTATTAATCTGGAAATTAATCTGATCGGTGAATTCATTTACTGTGGCAACAAGAATTGCAGCACCGGTTGGTGTGGTCGCTTCATGCTGGACTAACCCGGTTTTGACTGGCACATTCTCAACGATTAATGCGGTAGCCGGTGCTGGAACTGGCATAAGTCCATGTGCACATTTTACCATTCCACCACCCAACTGTATCGGAGACGACATCACTTTATCCACTCTCAGATAATCGAGGCAAATGGCTGCTCCAACAATGTCGGCAATGGAATCCAAAGCTCCAACTTCGTGGAAATGAACCCTTTGTTTATCAATGTTGTGAACCTTTCCTTCTGCAACAGCAATCAGGTCGAATATTTTGAGCGAGAGGATTTTGACTTCCGGCGAAAGACTGCTCTGATTGATCAGTTCCTCCACATGCCGCAAATGGCGGTGCTTTTCGTTCTCCGGATTTTCAATAACTACGGTTGCTTTGGTTCCTGAAATTCCTCTCCGTATATCTTTTTGAATTTCCAGACGAAATCCTTCAATATTTAATTTCTGAAGTTCGGCAATCAAATAGCTAGAATCAACACCCAAATCAATCAAGGCTCCCAGGTTCATATCTCCGCTAATCCCGGCAAAGCAATCGTAATATAGAATTCGCATATCGTTTAATTTTTTTTGTCTTCTAATTTTAACACCCGGTTCATTTTGCCGGAAACCAGTCCTTCTTCATCAATTTCCACCCGATCAAATCCAAGCTTTTTGATTTCTGAATACACTTTGTCTTTGATCGCCAGAAGTTTATCCAGATCTTCTTTTTTGACTTCAATCCGGCCAAAAGTTCCAAAATGACGTACGCGCACGTCTTCAAAACCATAGCTGTTCAAAATATCTTCAGCAGCCTCAATTTGTCTGAGTTTTTCCAAGGTAACATTCTGATTGTAAGGAATACGCGAGCTCAGGCAAGGACTGGCCGGTTTGTTCCAGTTGGGTAAGTTGAAATGTCTGGCAATCTCACGAATTTCCTCCTTAGTAATTTTGCAATCGACAAGTGGCGAGAGCACCTGATTTTTTTGTGCCGCATCAATACCTGGTCGGTAGTCGCCTAAATCATCAGAGTTGGTCCCACTCAAAATATCAAATCCGGGATACTCATTTTTCAATTCCTGAAGGTCGTGAAACAGGTGATCTTTGCAAAAGAAACACCGATTGATTGGGTTTTCGCTGTACCGCGAATCCGAAAGTTCATTGGTTTTGATGATCCGGAGTTGAATATCAAATTCTTCGCAAAACGATTGAGCCAGATTGAAATCTTTATTCTTCAGGCTCTCCGAATTGGAGATCACGCCGATTGCATTTTCCCGTCCCTGAAATTTGCGCGACAGGTAAAGAACCAAAGTGGAGTCGATACCTCCTGAAAAGGCGACCAATGAACCTTTCCTTTGGTTGAACCAGTTTTCGAGTGATGCGAGTTTTCCGTTTAATGCAGTATTTAGTTCGTTCATGTTTTCCGGATTAATAATTACTCTGTTTTACTCATAATCAGCTTTCCGTGCTGAATGCCTTTAATGCCAATCAGCTTGTCTGACAGTTCGGTCAGCCGGCGCGATGCACCTTTTACCGCAATGATTTCCATGCAATTTTGTTCACTTAAGATGAACTGCTGAATGCCAATTACCACGTCGCGATACAGAAATTGAAGATCGGCTGACTGGGTGCGTATTTCGTGCCTCTGACAGTTATAAACCATCACCACAGCACCAGCAACCAGATTGTCGCATTTCCATTTCTGCTCCACCAGGTTTTTCTCGACCAGGTAGCGAATCGCCTGCGAGCGGTTCGAAAAATTATTTTCAGTCACATACTGATCGAGTGCTGTCAGCAACTCTTCTTCCAATGAAACGCCAAAACGGGAAACCGACATGTGTTACTTTATCTAAAATTCGTGTTATGAATTGCGAAGATAAATCTTTGAACGGATAAACCAAAGAAAAGATGAGGTTTCCGGAATTTTATAACCCGAAATTCAAAGGTGATATATTAATTTATGGTAAATTAGCTGCGGGTAAAACACCATAGGAGTTTCATGTAGCTGCCCTAATATGGTTAGATATATGTAAATCAATGGGTATATAGAGTAGTTGTGCCTCATTGTAAAAAGACCGACAGACGATCAAAACATCGACAGGAAAAATGAAAGACAGCCAACCCTTCGCAAAATTAAAAGAGGTGTTTTGCCAACGCACTTGCCGACACAAAAACACCACAACTTGTCCCGACCATTCGGGATTTAATTTTGCTCAACCGCACCCTAAGCCCACCTACCACCCGACCAGTGGACAGCGGACAATTTGAGAGCAACTTTTGACAACAACAAGGTTTTAAAAAACTAACTTTACGACCTATAAAATCAACGGAATTAAAATATATAATGGCAAAAAAAGAAATAAAAGAAAAAGCAATTGAAGTAACCCTTTGGGAAGCAGCAAATAAATTAAGAGGTAGCGTAGAACCAGCCGAATACAAACACGTTGTTTTAGGACTTGTTTTCTTAAAGTTTGCCAG
>JBBQMW010000015.1:0-39225 GCA_038329265.1 Bacteroidales bacterium
CTTGGTTCGGTTAATATTATCTGTTCCGACAAAACAGGCACGCTTACCCAAAACAAAATGACAGTAAAATTTTATTTCAACCTGGAGGGTGAAATAGCTGTCGAACGTAATTCAAAAAACAGCGCTACCGACGATGCAAAATTGCTTGCCAAAGCCATGATACTTTGCTCCGATGCAACTTACGAAAACAAGCAAGGAACGGGCGATCCAACAGAAATTGCATTGCTGCTTCTGGGAGATGATTTGGGAATCGACAGAAAAGAATTAAATTCTCAGGCCAGTCGTGCCGGTGAGTTTTCTTTCGATTCCGACCGAAAATTAATGTCAACACTCACCGAAGAAAACGAAAAATTTACGGTTTATACAAAAGGGGCAATTGGTAATATTATCAAAATTTCAACACAGGTTTTAGAAAACGGGAAGGTAATTCCCATTACCGAAGAACACAAAAATAGGTACCTTGCCGCAGCAGAAAAAATGTCGGACAACGCACTCCGTACGCTTGGCGTGGCTTATAAATCGGTGAATTCGATTATCGAAAGTGCTGAAATGGAGAAAGACCTGATTCTAATTGGGCTTGTCGGAATGATTGACCCTCCCCGGCTCGAAGTGAAAGAATCCATTCAAAAAGCAAAACTTGCCGGCATTACTGCTATCATGATTACCGGCGACCATAAAAATACCGCATTCGCCATTGCCCGCGAATTGGGTATGGCTGAAAATATTGAACAAGCCATTACGGGTGAGGAACTGGATGATTTTTCGGATGAAGAACTCGCCCAAAAAATTGTGGAGTATCGTGTATTTGCGCGTGTTTCGCCCGAACACAAAGTGAAAATAGTACATGCGCTCAAGTCGCATGGCAATATTGTTTCCATGACCGGGGACGGGGTGAACGATGCCCCCTCGCTTAATGCTGCCGATATTGGTGTGGCAATGGGAATAACCGGTACCGATGTTGCCAAAGCGGCCTCTGATATGATTCTGATGGACGACAATTTCGCAACCATTGTTTCGGCTATCGAACAGGGACGGAATATTTACAGTAACATAAAAAAGTCCGTTATCTTTCTGCTTACCTGTAATTTGGGTGAAGTGATTGCCATGTTTGTTACGTTGCTGATAGGGTTGCAAGCCCCGTTAATTGCGACCCAGTTGTTGTGGATCAACCTCATTACCGATTCCTTTCCTGCCATTGCATTAGGCATGGATCCCGGAAATCCGGACGTGATGAAAGAAAAACCACGCGATGCAAAAGAAAGTTTCTTCGCAGGAGGTGCTGGACTTCATCTTATTCTTGGCGGTGTATTAATTGGTGCGTTAACAATACTGGCTTTCTGGTTCGGTTATTACGAACATGGATACAGCCCGCTCGACAAATCAGCTCCGGAAAATACGGTTGAATATGCCCGCACGATGGCTTTTATGGTACTGGTGATGTGCCAGTTGTTTTTCTCTCTTGCTGTGAGAAACCATTCAAAATCAATCTTTCAGATTGGGATTTTCTCCAATAAATACTTAGTTGGAGCAATTGTTTTGGGTGTACTGTTACAATTAATCGTAATCGGTGTTCCGTTCATGCAAAGGGCATTTCATTTGCAAATGCTTGATTTGGGAGGTTGGTTAATTGCAATATCCTTAGGTTTGATTCCGCTACTGGTTAACGAGATTGTCAAAATATTTATTCGTGCACGGATAAAAAAGCAGAATGTGTGAAATATGTAAAATTCTTCTCAAAGTTATTGTAATGCTTGCCTCGTCTCAGTAACTTGACATAGTTTTAAAAATGGAATGACTCATCTCAGTTTTTTCTGTTAGCATTTATTCGTACGACGGACTTTTAAAAATAATTGTTTTTCATTTTTTCGATTTTTATATCAACAAACAATTCAAGAAGAGTTTGAAATGGGGGAGTTCTTTTTTTTGTCTTTTACCCCGTTGGTTGCTGATTTGATCGGACATAATATTTGGTTCCATTTTTGACTTTTTGAGTTGATGAAAAATTAAAATTTGATAAAGCCAAAATAGCATGTACATAACCAAAAGGGTGTACGACATTTCTTGAATCTTTTGCATGTTTACACTTTTTTACACGTTATACGAGTTTCGGATGGGTTCAATTGAAGAATCGAAGGAGTTATCTATCAGTCCCTTTGTAGCTTTTTCTAATGACCGATAGGTTTCTCCAATAAGATCGGCAAGCTTTGGATCAACTTTATTATGGGCTGAATTTGTCATTTGAGCTATATTTACATTTTTCTTTAAATAAATTTATGTAAGATAAGAACTTTAGAAGCTAGAACATGCTTTGAAAACATTTTGACCTAATATTATATCAGTCATAAATCGGTCAGTCAGCCAATTGTCTTTTTTTGTCTAGTTTGGGCCATTGCATTGGCTGAAAAGTGCGACCAAAGCTAACGAATCAGAAACAGAATCAACGGTAGAATATTGATTTTTAAATGCAATAATCCCATTTTTAATGCTCCTCTGTCATGGCAGGTTTCTGATTTTGAACCACATTCTTTTTCCTCAAATGTTCTTCCATGTAGGCTTTGTCAACCGATGGATCAAAATCTACGGGTTGAGCTTCAGTCATAATTAAATCGCGTATATCAAAGGCTGATGGCTCTACTGCTCCTGTTATTAGCTCAGGTATATTATAGTTTTTTAGGAACGAATCGTAAAATTCAGGATCTTTTTGTGGCAGAACGAATGGTTTTGATGCTTTCCCGTTTTTGTCGAAATAGCTGAAAAATGGCCGGGTATATAAGCCATCGAGCCGTTTGCTGCTGAAAACAAACCAGCGACCTGAGTTGCTCCAGCAATGGTAGCTGTCGGTGAGCTCGCTGTTAACCTCCATTCGTTCAAATTGACCGGTTTGAAGGTCAAGCAAATAAAGGTCGGCATCGGGATGGTGAATCGTAAAATATCCATGATCCGACATGGTGAACATCAGGTATTTCCCATCCGGAGAAGGTTTTGGGAATGTAACGCTTTTGCCTGTTTCTTTAGCTGAAATCACCGTATCGGCTTGTCCCCAAACATTTTTTTCGACATCGTAAGGAATGTGCATCAATGAGAATTTGGCATTGTACTGCGATTCATAGTCGGTTACTTCAGGCGCTGAAATATAATAAAGCGATTTACCATCGGCTGACCAAACCGGCAGGTTTTCCCTCGAATTGGTTGAAACCTTGGGTGAAGTAGTCACTCTGTTTTTTTCGACGTCATAAACAATGAGATCGGAGGCGGCATCGGATACTTCCTGACGAATGTTTTTTGAAAAGAAACGCTGGCTGATTGTATTTACGGAGTATGCGATATGTTTTCCACCCGGATGCCAGTTTACATAGGCACCTTGAGCCAAGGTGTATTTGGTTTTTAAATTGACTTTCTTTAGTTTGCCATCGGTGTAAATAACTGTCCCGCCATGAGTTGACCGAACATGGATATTCATACTTTTGGGGTTGTTGTTCGAAAAAGAATGGCAATTGACGCAGGTATTGTCGATGCTTTTATTGTCGATAATTGCTGATTCATCAAAGTTTTCCAGGTTACGCTGATAAATTCCTAGTGCCGACCACATCACGTATCCGGTATTAATCAAACGGTAAGCCAAATGGTTGTCAATTTCATCATTAGCAACCTGATTGACGATGGTTTTGAATTTTTGCCATTTCCCATTGTCATCTTTAGCATATACTTCAATGTTAATGTCTTTTCCTTTTGCTTTTTTCAATAAATCGTGCCATTTGCTGATATCAATATCAATCACTCCACGTTTGTTTTTAATGGTGATCGGATTTTCTCCGTTGGCAGTAATTCGGGCAGCAAAATCTTTCCCTTTTTCTTTGATGACGAAATTCAAGGGAGCAATATTGGGCGGAATTACAATTCCGGAGTAATCGGGAAAAATAGCCGGCCACCGGTCAACCGGTGTTGATGTATTTAAATCAGCTGAGCAAGAGCTGATTAGTACTGCCAATATTGCAACGAAGTAAATATGTATTTTTCCAATCATCTTATTTCTGTTGTTTGATTTGTACTTTTGTTACTTTGGGACTCAGGCATTTGCTATAATACCAGTAGCTTGTTCCAAATTCTTTTCTTAATGATTGTCTGGCCGATTGCCAATCGTTTCCAAAAGGTTTAATGGCCTTAATGAATGAAATAAACTGAGCTTGCCTTTCTTTGGTGAATCTGATATCATCGGCAGCAGCGGCTTTTCGGGCAACATACGAATAAAGGATCAGTGCTTCGTCCCATGAACGGGGAAGCGGGTATTTTATGTATTGTGGATTTTCGCGTAACGAGGACTCGAATGTTCCTAAATCTCCGTCCAAAATGTTTGAGCAAAGTAAATATTCAAAAGCCATTTTATTTGCAGGATTAGCCTGAATCAGTTTATACAATTTCTGAATATATGTGCTAGTTGTAAATGAGCCGATTGGTTCACATTTTCTTTTCCATGAAAATTCAGGATCTTTTGCCACCAGACTAGTGTCCTGAATAAATTTTCGATGTTTCGATACCCAGTCCTGATACAACATATTTTCACCTAAACGATTCAGAAATTTCTCGGCAATTTTGTATTGCCTGTTAATCAGGTGAATCTGAACCAGACGTTTCATCAGGCGGGGACTGTTTGGGAAAATTGTTTGCGCTTCAAATGTCCAATGCTGCGATTCGTAAATAAAACCCAAATCGTAAAATTGGTCGCTGCAAACGAAAGGTACATCACTTGTAACTGCTCCATCTAAAAACAATCCTTGACTGCCAGCCAGTTGTGGATAATTAAGCATGTTTTCAGCTAATTTTCCGGTATTTGCGAGTGCTTTGTTGTATTCAAAATTGGTGAAAATATCATATTCTTTTAGGCCTTCAACTATATTAATTACTTTGGCCCAATCGCCATTTGCCCCATAAAAAGATACGAATATCTTGTCCCGATCTTCTTTATCGAAGGTAGAATTGAGACAAATGACCGCCAAAACAAGAATCGCGACAACCTGTACTGACAGCCATACCATTTGCGGATTCCTGCTTTTCTTTTCAGCTGTAAATACAGGTTTTTTATCTGTTTTTCCTGAATTTTTTTTATCCGTTTTTGGAATTGGTTTATTTTCTTTTTTTGTTTCAACAACCGGGCTGGAAGCTTTTACATCAGGCTTCTTAAATTGATAAAGAACCGAAAATAAAATGTATACCGGAAGCAGCGAATATAAAGTATAGAGTTTATAATCAACTGCGTAATAAAGAATAACCGGAGATTTACTGTGCGTAATGGAATAGACCAAAGGAAGATCGACCAAAAATAAGTATTTATAGGCCAGGTATGGAAGTGCTCCTGAAAACAGTGCTAATACTGGAAGTGCTATCCAGTCTGATTTCTTATCGGCAACCCTGATTTGAATAAGAATAATGGCTGCTGTGAAAACCAACAGTGCGGCGCCTCCTGCGAGATAAAACAAGAATGCTGCCAGTAAAAAACCAGCGTAGATTTTCAGGCGTGGTAACTTTTGAATGAGTACGGCAAAGAACCATACAAAACCGGATGATAAGAGTAACCGAATGGCGGCATAAAAACGAAAATGGTAATCGCATTGCACCCAAACCGAAAACAACAGAATGAGGGCAAAAATAATAAAATTAAATCCCGACTTTCCTGTAATTCGCTTAACCAGATTGATAGCAATAATTCCCTGAATTGCTGCGACCAAAACAATAAGCAAGCTCCCCAAGGCATTGAAGTGAAAGAATTGCGCAACGAATTCGGAGATGTAATCGGCGATACCGCCGGGATACCCGACAAATCCCTTGAAAAATAATTGGTCGGTCAAAAATGCGGTTTGTTGCAGGTAGTAGTGCAACTCGGGATGAATTATAAATGCGGTAAACCACCATGCCACCAGAGAAATAAGCAGAAGCAGCAAATTGGTTAAGTTTCTGGAAATTAATTGCATAGGAAAATATTAATGTCTATCGTTTTTAATCAGATGACAAAAATATAAATATCTGACACTTAGTAAAATAAATTTGAAGGAATTACTTTTAATTACCCGCTAAAATCGTAGAACTTTGAATCCTGTCTGGAATACTAATTCAACCTGATAGCGACTGAAAACAGATTGCTCGAACCGGCCAAATGATAACGAGCGGAGCCATAACTAAATTGAAAACGTGAGATTCGGATACCGAATCCCCAGGAGAATCCAACGGTTGACATTTTTTCATCGAGCCGGAGTTCCTGTCTGATCTGATGGTTATAGCCAGCCCGGATGGTGAAATTGGGAGAGGGGAGAAGCTCTACTCCAAGAACCAGATGCCTCATAAACTGCTTCGGAAAGCTTTCTTCCACATAGCTTTTAGTCGTGCCAGAATTATCTTCAACTGGTTTCGCCAAGTCCCATTTTTGCAAGTGTTGCATCGTTGCGGCAAACCGGAAAGGAGCGTGCAGCAGCTTTTTTGATATCCCAAACTGTAAATCGAAAGGAATCGTTTCACGATCGGCACCATCGTAATAAGTGCTGATTTGTGAGCCAATGTTTCGTGCAACAATCGATGAAACGGTGAGGTTATTTTTGCTGAAATGGCTGATTCCTAAATCGGCAGCGATACCAAACGATTGATAGCTTTCGAATTGCGAGAGAATGGGCTTCAGATTAACTCCGTAGGTGAATTGTTTGTATTCGTTTGACCAGATGATGTTTAGCGCGTACTCAGCAGCATTGAATGTCAAACCTGTCTTTTCTCCATTAGGAAGGGCTTCGATGAATTCGCCGTAGTTGATGTATTGCATCCCAACTGCCATATTCCCCGGAAGTGGAGTCCCAAACGAATAGGCGACATATCCGTAATTGATTCCGGCAAAATAATTCACATAATTCAGGGCAAGCAAATTCTTACTATCAGGCCTCAGTAATGATGGGTTGTTGAACGAAACATTCAGATCGAGCGAATCGCTCAGAGCCACCTGATTTCCTCCCAAAGCAGCCATGCGGGCTGAGTTGGTAAGGTTCAAAAAGTCGTAGGTTGTTTCGCCGCCAATCTGGCCAAATACTTTTGGATAAAAGAGAGCCTGAAGAATAATCAGTATAAGAAGTTTGCGCATAATTCGTTTGTTTCAGCTTTTAACCGAACGGAAAATTTCGGATTTTAGTATTGATTCAGGTCTTCAGGTTTTGGAATATTGTTAAAATGGTATTTTTTCAAAATGGTTCCTTTCTTCAGGACAATTAGTCCGGGATTGGAACGGATAATGGTTTTCAGTGTAATTTCATCGGCGTTGAAAAAATCGAATTGCGCTCCGGTTTCGTTTCTCATGGATTCAAAACTGTCGGGCGAAGTGGAGGTTAGTAAAATGAAATTATACCCTTTGTTTTTTGCTTCAGCGGCCAGAACTGTAAGTTTTTTCATACCTTCGACATTGGCTTTCTGAAGGTTATAGGCAATGGCGATGAATGTGTATTTTTCGTCGTACAGGAAAAAGTCCTTAATGTCTTCGCCTTCCGGAGTTTCAATTCTGAAATCGTGAATTGGTGGAGTGTAGCCTTTTTGGATCAGGATTGGTTCTTCAGATTTGACATATTTCCAAGTGAGTGTATCCTGCCAGGGAATATCCTTTTCTGCGAATTTTTGCTCCTTTCCGGTTTGTAAGTTTTTGTATATGAACTTATTCTCATAGATGGCTTTTGGCGCGCCTTCAGGAATGCTCATGGCCTGCGGAATGTTTACACCCACTTTATATGGACTGAAATCGATGATTGGCAGATGATTGTATGAATAGGTGACCAGGTAAAAATAGACGACCATGGTCATGCCTGTAAAAGCAATGGATAGGATTGGTCCGTTTTTTCCGGTAAAGTTTTTTCTTTGCACGAAAATGTAGAAGGCCAATGCCAGTAAAACGATGTTTTTATAAAAAGTTTGCCAGTTGGTAATAATCAACGCATCGCCAAAACAACCGCAATCGGTTACCGGATTGGTTAGGGCGAGTACAAAGGTGAGACCAGTGAAAAACACCATAAAAGACAATGTAAACCAACTGGTTATCCGCATAAAGAAATTGAAAATCAGAGCAACACCCATCGCAAATTCGGCGGCTGCCAGTAAAATACCCAGTGCAAAAGCCAGGGCGGTCAACCAGGGCATATTAAACGCATTGAAATAGTCGGTGAACTTATAAGTCGATCCAAGTGGGTCGATGCCTTTTACAAAACCCGAAAAAATAAACGTCAATCCAAGAAGTATGCGAGCGATGTGTTTAAACATGAATTTAAGCTTTAGAATTCAAGGTTAATTAACGCAAAAACGGCGTAATTGATCATGTCGAGGTAATTTGCTTCAATTCCTTCCGAAATTAAAGTTTTTCCAAGGTTGTCTTCAATTTGTTTGGTTCGTTTTAACTTCATCAGGATCAGGTCGGTAAACGAACTCATGCGCATGTTTCGCCAGGCTTCGTCATAATCATGATTTTTGGCCATCATCAGTTCTTTGGCTTCCTGAAAATGCCTGAGGTACAAATTCAGCGTTTCTTCGTGGGTAAGATCGTCGTTTTCGGAGGTACCTTTTTCGAGCTGAACAATTGCCATGATGCAATAATTGATGATGCCGATGTACTCTGAACGTACACCTTCATCAATTTTGCTCATACCTTTTTGTTCGATACTCCTGATCCGCTGTGCTTTAATGTATATTTGATCGGTCATTGAACTGGGGCGAAGTATGCGCCAGGCAATTCCGTAATCTTTCATTTTTTTTGTGAAAATATCCTGACAAACAGCGATGATATGATCGTATTGCTGGCTTGTTTTATCCATAATTTGCGCAATTTTAGTGCGATAAAAGTATTAAATTTAAGTGTATTTTGAGTGCATTTTATTTTACTTTTGTAAAACACATGATTTTAAGAGGCCTAAAAATTTAACGTATGTTAATTACCACCACTGCAACAAAGTTTCTGAAACGCAAGAATACCATTAACCTAAACGGAAAAATTATTGATTTATCGAATCCGGTGGTTATGGGTATTATAAATGTTACCCCGGATTCATTTTTTGATGGAGGAAGATATACCACCGATAAGAAAGTGGTGAAACGAGCCGAAGAAATTCTGGAACAGGGTGGTACTGTGATAGATATTGGCGCTATTACAACGCAGCCGGGCTCTGAAGGAATCTCGACCAAAGATGAGATTAGCCGTTTGCTTCCGGCAGTAAAGGCGGTTAAAAAAGCTTTCCCCGATGCATTTGTTTCCATCGACACCTACCGATCGTGGGTGGCATTGAAGGTGATTGAGGATTGTGGACCATGCATTGTCAATGACATTACCGGTGGAAATTTTGATGCCAATATGTACGATACCATTGGAAAATTGGGGGTTCCGTATATTTTAATGCACATGCAGGGAAATCCGCTGCAGATGCAGGAAAAGCCGGAGTACGAGGATATTATTCGTGACATTTCGATGTTTTTTACCGATTGCGTAAAAAAGTTGACCAAAGCCGGTGTCAAGGATGTGATTATTGATCCGGGTTTTGGCTTTGGAAAAAACCTCGGTCACAATTACGAATTACTGAACCGGCTCGATTCGTTTAAAGTTTTTCAACTTCCGCTGCTTGTTGGTGTTTCGCGTAAATCAATGATTTATAAATTACTTGGAACCAAACCTGAAGAAGCATTGAATGGAACTTCGGTTGTAAATACATTGGCGTTGATGGGTGGTGCTGACATTTTACGTGTTCACGATGTGCGTGAAGCTGTTGAAGCCGTTCAAATTTTAAATACAATTCGTTCTACGTCAATATCTTAAATATTTTTATTTTGTTCTTATTCCTTATTTCAATGACTGTTTTTATAACCTTGCGTGTTTTAGATGTAATTGATATCCTGCTGGTTGCAGTTTTGTTATTCCAGATGTACCGGATCATCAAAGGGACGGTGGCCTTTAGCATTTTTATTGGCTTCTTCCTGGTTTATGTAGCATGGCTGGTGATAAAAGCCATGAACATGGAATTGCTCGGAACATTGATGGGACAGTTTATTGGGGTAGGTGTGTTGGCTTTGATTGTGGTTTTTCAGCAGGAAATCAGGCGTTTTTTGCTTTTAATCGGGACCAACTACCAAGTTAGCCGCAGCTTTGGTCTCGAAAAACTCTTTACTTCTGAAAAAATAAAACCTGCCACGAATTTGCAAATCAAGGAGATTATCCGAGCCTGCGATAACATGGCCCGTTCAAAAACCGGCGCATTGATCGTGATTCCGCGAAACTCTGAATTGAAAGAAATCATACGTTCAGGCGAAAAAATTAATGCACGAATTTCTTCGGCATTGATCGAAACCATATTTTTTAAGAATACCCCGTTGCACGATGGGGCAGTGGTTATTTTAGGGAACCGGATTGCCGCAGCGCGGTGTATTCTTCCTTTAACAGAGATGCACGATCTTGATCCGAATCACGGACTTCGACATCGGGCGGCAGTGGGTGTTTCTGAAATGACTGATGCGCTGGCTATCGTGGTTTCCGAAGAAAAAGGTACCATTTCACTGGCCATAAATGGCGAGCTGATGCACAAAATATCACTCGTTCAACTTACTACCGAACTCGAAAAAGTGATTGTGGAGGAGGTTTAGAAAGTGATCAGTTTACAGTCGCAGTTTGCATTTAAAAAGTCATTGGTCATTAGTCAATAGGAAAAGGGAAAAAGAAATAAGGAAAAGAAAAAAATCGAAGCATTGATAGTCATTTACTTTGTGCCATTCCTTATGGAAGTGCCGTCTTTATTGACTTCCAATGACAATAAATGACAATTGAATGACCAATATTGACCACATAATCCATTCATTCCTTCAGTATTTACGGCTGATAAACCACTTTAAACACCTCTTTTTTCTGATCATACTTTGTATTTACCAGATAGATACCGGAATTTACATGCAGTTTTCCAAGGTCAATTACACTACTACCAAAACTGGTTGAATTGTAGATGCGTGATCCTGAAAGGGTATAGATCTCAACCTGAACTTCAGTATTGGAATCCTTGACTTTCAAATTAAGTAATCCTTTGGTTGGATTGGGATATACGGTCATCAGATTGTCTGATACAGGTTCATCCTTAATTGTATCAATTACACCCAAATCATCAGCAAATGGAGTCCCGTCATAAACCGAAGAGGCTGACCAATAGCCAGAATTAGTTGGATTTCCGGTTGGATTTATTTTTCCGGAAGTGAGCGAATTTCCTGTACCATCGGGAGCTGTGGCCCATGGCGCTGTGTTATAATACTGGAAATCAATAACCGGAATGCCAACTGCGTTTGAAATAAGCACCTGTTCTCCGGAGTTGGAGAAGTTTTTTTCAAAATTGCCGGTTGGAACCATCCAATGTCGTTCATAAAACCACTTTGGTTTTGATGCAATCACATAGAATTGTTTAGGAGCCAAAACGTCGTTGGCTTTAAACTGGTAATCAATTCCTGAAGTAAAATTCAAACCACTGAGGCTGATTGGCTGATCTCCTGTGTTTTTTAATTCAATAAATTCGAATGATTTTCCGGAAATGGTATCGGGTTTAACAATCGTATCTTTCGGATTATAATGCAATTCGGTAACCTTCAAGTTCGAGTAATCTTCGTTAGTATTCAGGAATTTCACCAAGGCTAACGCACTCCATTCTGAACCTATTCTTACCCTGGCATTGATGATAGCAGTAGCTTTTAGATCAATGGCGCTTCCACTTTTTATTTCTTTTGCTGTTGTGCTTGCCAAACCACCTATTTGTCTTGGGTCACTTCCATCCAGGGTGTAGAAAATCTGCCCTGAAGTGCTGGCTAATGTGACTTTATAAGTACTGGTAATGTTATAAGTTTCATCTATTAATAGCACATTGTCCTTGGTGTAAGTAGGTGGTTTGAAATCGACCATTAATTTGGCATCCTTAAACTGATCGATCACAATTTGGGTGCGTTGAGGGATAAACCGGGCGTAAATATCTTTAATTTCACGATCCCAGTTTTCCCAGGTATATGGCTGATTGTCTCCCGTTGTAAAATCACCCCAGCGAGCAGATTCGCTGATGATTGCCTTGTTGATTTCTGCCGCTCTATTCTGAAATCGTCCCAGAACATTTGCGGGTACAAAAACACCCTTGTTGTAGAAATTCTTGTAAGCCCGGTCGGCAAAACGCTGCTGATATTCCTTGTTCACCGCCAATTTGTAATGAAGCCATTGCGGCTGAAATTTGCTGAAATCAGAAACGTTACCGCTTATTGGTACCCTGTTCTCGTATAGTCCTTGGCCTGGTCCTTCAGATTCAATCATCATGGTATGTTCTCCATCATGAGCCATAAATATGAACCCCGATGATTTGTCGTCACGCCGGTCGATGGCATAGAAATTATTCGGACTGGAATTCTCTAAAAAAGACGAAATAGGTGCATCAAAATTGCCGGTGTAGAAGGTAAGCTGCATGTAATCAATCAGATTGTCAATATCAACCAGCACTTCAGCTCCCTTTTTTGGCTTCCCATTTTGATCTTTTCCTTCCAGATTAAAATAGGCAGCATTGGTGGTAAAACCAGTATTGCATAATTCGTAGATTTTTTGGAACGAAGCAGTGGTTCCGTCGGTTGCTTCAATGGTATAGCTGTAATCACCGTTCACTTTGATTACATCGTAATCTTCCTGACTGCCACCCAAATAGCTTGCTGCATATCTGGCTTCCGATCGTTCCTGAGTCTGGTACAATCCCCAGTACATTCCATTCAGGTACAAGTGGTAATAACGGCTACGCGTGTAAGGTTGTCCCATTTCGCCTTGAATGTCACGTACAACAACTTCACGGACTGCTGTATTTCGGGCACAATTGCCATAATTCGACCATGCATAATTTTGCTCACAGCGGAGGTCGATTTTATCAAATTCGTCAACTCCTTCATCTTCGAATAATGGAAATTTAAGTTTGGCTGCTCCATATTCTTCCCTGAAAAAGAGGCGAAATGCATGTTTGGGGTAATTGCCATGACGACTGTAACCTCCTCTGATCCGAAGTCCGGCATTGATGTTAAAGCCGGGTTTTCCTGAAGGATCAATTAATTCGACTGAAGAAAACCTTTCCCATTCTTCTCCATGCCCTTGTGCATTGACATAAATTCCAGTTGCAGGATCGAAAAGATTGGGTAAGTCGGTAACCACCGAAATGGAAGGAATATCCAGGAAGGCATCTTTCATTTGACCTGAATATTTCGGGTCGCTGGTCACCTTGGTATCCATTTCAAGATCAATAACCTGTCCGTTTACATTTCCGGGAGTTGGCCAATTTCCGCCCGGAGCAGTTTGATTAATTACCTGATCGAGAAAAATGTAGGTTTGTGTCAAGGGAAATGTAGTCGGCTCTCCATCTTTCTTAAGCGATGCCCGAACCAAATAACAAGGTGTTTTATCACGTCCTGCAATAATGGTTGGGTTTATTGTAATTGTTTTTGACTTTCCTCCGTTTCGAACCGTGGGTGAAGATTGAGGATTACTTCCATCAATCGTATACAGAATTGAATAAGCCTGATCAGGAACATCGAGTTTCAGGTCAAACGGACTGGTATAAAACCCATTGGGCTGGCTAAAAACCACTTTCAGTGTATCCGTCGATGGTGGAGCGGTATATGCCGCAGCAAGCTGAACATTAATGTGAAAATCGCTACTTTCAAGGGTTGTGTTAAAACATTGAATTGCAATCAGATTCTCGCCTTCATAAAGTTCCAGATCGCGTGCGGGAAGAGAGTAAGTCTCAAAGGTTCCGGATTCGTGCTGATCAATTGAAAAACTATTATACGGATGATCTGCCGGAGCATTCATCCGAATTGCTTCATCTCCATTGATCCAAATAATAAAACCATCATCAAAATTGACTGAAAAGCTTATATTCTGAAGATCTTTAACATTAATAGCAGTGAAGGTAGATCGCAAGTAAACGGTGGAATAGCTATTCAGCATGTCACTTAGCTGAGTTCCGCCTGTACCATCGCCATACCAGAAAGGAGCATTTCCAAATGACCAACCAACTGTGGTATAACTATTTGTCATCCAGTTGGCAGGCAATGCCGAGGCATCTTTACCTTTTAAATAATTAAACGAAGAATTTGGTCCGAAAGAGATTTGGGCATTCGCCCAGAGGACTGTTACAAGCAAAAAACAAGTGAAGAAGGTAAATTTGCGAATCATCGATCAAGGTTTAGTTTTTGAGCGCGGAAAAATACAAAAAATATGCCATTCAGTTCAATTCATTTTTATGGAACCTCATGGATCGGCAAATTTGATTTTTATCCGATGATGGTCATCAGGTCTTACATTCTGCCGCCATTAATTTTCTACCTTTGCATCGCATTTTTTGAATTTTAATTTTCGACATGGAAAACCGGATTTGTAAACTTTTCGGAATAAAATACCCGATTATTCAGGCCGGAATGGTCTGGTGCAGCGGCTGGAGGCTTGCGTCAGCAGTCAGTAATAACGGCGGGTTGGGGCTTCTTGGCGCTGGTTCCATGCATCCTGAAGTGCTTCTCGAACACATTCAAAAAACCAAATTGGCTACCAACAATCCTTTTGGCGTAAATATTCCACTCTTTTATCCTGAAATAGATGCCATCCTGAAAATTATTATTGAAGAGAAAGTTCCTGTTGTTTTTACTTCAGCCGGAAGTCCGAAAAAATACACCAAATTGCTGCAAGAGTGCGGAATTAAGGTGGCACATGTGATTGCCAGTTCGGCTTTTGCCCTGAAATGCGAAGAAGCCGGGGTTGATGCCATCGTAGCTGAAGGTTTTGAGGCTGGTGGCCATAATGGTCGCGAAGAAACTACCACCATGACATTGATACCTGCAGTTCGGCGTGTTTCATCATTGCCTTTGATGGCTGCCGGTGGAATTGGTTCCGGAGATGGAATTTTGGCCGCAATGGCTTTGGGTGCCGACGGCGTGCAAATCGGATCACTCTTTGCCACTTCCAAAGAATCATCAGCTCATCCCGATTTCAAAAGCATGGTGACCCGATTGAGTGAAGGTGATACGAAACTGGCTCTGAAAAAAATTGGACCGGTTCGACTGATTAAAAACGAGTTCTTCGAAACCGTGAATAAACTCGAACAGGATGGGGCAAATGCTGATACCCTGAGGGTTTTGCTTGGTCGGGGACGTGCCAAAAAGGGCATGTTCGAAGGCGATCTGGTTGAAGGAGAATTGGAGATTGGTCAGGTTTCATCCATCATCGACGAAGTATTACCCGTTGAAACCATCATGAAAAAACTGATTCAGGAATATCAGCAAGCCAAAATCCGATTAGACAATTCGGTAATTATTTAATTCGGTAATTAAACGATTTGAAAATTTGAAGATTTGAAAATTGTCAGGCAATTACTTTTGATTTTCAAATTTTGAAATTAGCTCATTTTCAAATACTTTTTTCTTTATGATCCATTTTGAACGCACTAAATTAGCAAACGGGCTGACCGTAATTGTCCATCAGGATAAAACAACGCCGATGGTCGCTATTAATATTTGCTACAATGTAGGGGCACGCGACGAACATCCCGATCGCACCGGATTTGCCCACCTTTTCGAACACCTGATGTTTGGCGGTTCAAAGCACATACCGGCATACGATGAACCGCTGCAAAAAGCGGGTGGCGATAACAACGCGTTTACCTCGAACGACCTCACTAATTATTACCTGACTTTACCCAAGAATAATATCGAAACCGGATTCTGGCTCGAATCAGACCGGATGCTCGAACTGGCATTCTCAAAATCGAGTCTGGATGTGCAGCGAAATGTGGTGATTGAAGAGTTCAAACAGCGACAGTTGAATCAGCCTTATGGCGACGTGTGGCCTTTGCTCCGTCAGCTGGCCTACAAGGTTCATCCATACCAATGGCCTACCATCGGACGCGAAATCAGTCATATCGAAAAGGCTACCATGCAGCAGGTGAAAGATTTTTTCTTTGCCCATTACGCACCCGACAACGCGGTACTTGTTGTTACCGGTGATGTGGAATTTGACGAAGTTTTGAAGCTTGCCGAACACTGGTTTGGCCCGATTCCGAACCGGGGAATCAAGCCGCGAAATATACCTAAGGAGCCGGAACAGACCGAAATCAGGATACAAACTGTCGTTCGCGAGGTTCCCAATGATGCGCTTTACATGGCTTTTCATATGGCTGGGCGGCTCGATCCGAATTATTATACCACCGATCTGATTTCGGATGTGCTTTCAAACGGAAATTCATCGAGAATGTATCAGAACCTGGTACAGAAAGAGAAATTGTTTACCGAGTTGGATGCTTATCTTTCAGGAGATTATGAGCCGGGACTGTTTGTGGTTTCAGGAAAACCGTGCAACGGTATTTCGCTCGAAACCGCCCGACATGCTATTGAGAAAGAACTCGACCGGATGAAAGACGAACTTGTGTCGGAATACGAACTCGAAAAAGTAAAAAATAAGGTGGAGGCCAACATCGAATACAGTGAAATGAACTACCTGACCAAAGCAATGAATCTGGCTACCAACGAAATATTAAAGGATGCTGCGTTGATTAATTCGCAGGCAGAAAATTATCGCCGGGTTACTGCTGCGCAGATGCAGGAAGTTTCGCGGCAACTTTTCAGACCCGAAAATTGCTCTGTTTTAAATTACCTTGCTAAAAAGTAAATATGTTGAATCGTACCATACAACCCACCGTTAACCCCATCGAGCACATCGATATTGTTCAGGCCGAAAAAAGGATGCTCTCAAACGGCATTCCGGTTCATTTTGTCAATGCCGGCTCTCAGGACGTGGTTAAAATTGATTTTGTTTTCGAGGCAGGAACCTGGGTTCAGCCATTTAATCTGGTTGCAAGTTTGTGTAATACGATGCTCGAAGATGGAAGCGAAAATTATACATCTTCTGAAATTGCCGAGAAATTTGATTTTTTTGGCGCCTATTTGCAGTTAACTGCCGATCAGAATTTTGGATTTTTAAATATTGTGAGTCTCGGAAAACATTTGCCTGAGATTCTGAAAATAACTGAAGATTTACTTAAACGATCCATTTTTCCGGAGCACGAATTTGAGATTTTGATTGCGCGCAATAAACAGAAATTTCTGCTCGAAAACGAAAAAGTCCGCACACTTTGCCAGAAGAAATTTACCCAGGTAATGTTTGGAAACGATCACCCGTATGCCATAAATAATACGCTGGAAGATTTTGACCGGGTCAGTCGCAATGACCTGTTGCAGTTTTATCAGTCATTTTACCACTCCGGAAATTGCCACATTATTGCCGCCGGAATGATTGATAATACGGTTCTGAACCTTCTGGAAACCTATTTCGGCGGAAACGACTGGCAACGGGAATCGCAGAAAACACCCGATTTTGCGTTCAATCCTGATTCGGTAAAAATACATCATGTTGAAAAGTCCAATGGATTGCAATCGGCTATCCGAACCGGAAAATTTTGGGTAACCAAATCGCATCCCGATTTTCATGCATTGTCAATTTTGGTCACCATATTTGGTGGATATTTTGGATCACGGCTCATGACAAATATCCGCGAGGAGAAAGGATACACCTACGGAATCGGTAGTTTTATATTATCGCTGAAACACGCCGATTATATGGTTGTTTCAACCGAAGTTGGAAATGATTTTGTTGATCTGACCATGACTGAAATTGCCATAGAAATGAAACGGCTGCAAACTGAACCAATCTCGGAAAACGAACTGGAAACAGTGAAAAGCTATTTGCTGGGCGAATTTCTTCGCGATTTCGATGGTCCGTTTGCATTGGCATCCAGTTTCAAAGCCATCAACGATTTTGGGCTGGATTATTCGTTTTACGACGATTACCTAAAGGTTTTACGAAACATTACTTCCGGAGAATTGATGCGACTGGCGCAGCAATACCTGAATCCGGAAGATTTTTATACGGTAGTTGCAGGAAGTAAACAAATTTGACGATTTGGAAATCAGGCTTTAGTAATTTACATATCAGAAAGCTTTGTAACTTTATGGAATAGAATCTATCGGATACTAACCAATTGAATATTTCCAAATGGCTAAATCTCAAAAAATTGTTGTAAAGGGAATTGAAATCACCATTTTAAAAGAAGGACAATTTGATTTTATTTCCTTAACCGATATGCTAAAAGCAAAAGATGGCGACTTTTTTATATCTGATTGGCTGAGGAACCGGAATACAGTCGAGTTTCTCGGTATTTGGGAAACAGTGTATAACCCCGATTTTAATTATGGCGAATTCGCCATAATTAAAAGTCAGGCAGGATTGAACAGTTATAAAATTAGTGCAAAGGAGTGGGGTTTAAAAACCAATGCCATAGGGATAAAGGCTTTAGCTGGGAGGTATGGAGGCACCTATGCACATAAAGATATTGCATTTGAATTTGGTATGTGGATATCTGCTGAATTTAAGATTTATCTGATCAAAGAATTCCAACGCCTTAAAGCAGATGAGAACGACAGACAGAAGTTGGAGTGGAACTTCCAACGCACATTGGCTAAAGTCAATTACCACATCCATACCGATGCCATTAAGGAAAACCTAATTCCTGCTGAATTAACCAAGTCGCAAATCAGTTTTGTATATGCCAATGAGGCTGATATGCTCAATGTTGCTTTATTTGGACAGACAGCACAGGAATGGCGACGTGAAAATTCTGATGCAGAAGGCAATATACGTGACCAAGCAACCATCGAACAGTTGGTTGTATTATCAAATATGGAAAACATTAATGCAGTTTTAATTCAACAAAACTTATCACAACTCGAACGATTGGTTCAACTTAACCAAATAGCCATTAGCCAAATGAAATCATTACTCAGCTATAGGAATCTGAGGAATTTGAGATAATTTGACTTGCTATTCCCAATTTCTTAGCGAAAATTCAATTTTCAAAACACAAAACTCTTTGATCCTTGGGTTTTCCTATTTTTGCAGCGGTATTTTAGCGTTCATAAAAAGCATGACAGAAAATTTATCTAGTTTTTACAAAACAGAAGTCGCTCCGAATAAAAAGCGCATTCGCATTGCTGTAGCTTTGGTTTATTTCAGCATGGGGCTTTGTTTTTCGTCATGGGCTAGCCGTATTCCTGATATTAAAACAGATCTTCATCTCAGCGATGCTTTGTTTGGCAGCATTTTGTTTGCCTTACCTGTCGGGCAATTCCTGATGATGCCCTTCTCCGGAAAGTTGGTCACAAGTTTTGGAAGCCATAAAGTTTTGCTGTTTGCATTGCCCGTTTACACCATCTGCCTGAGTAATGTTGGTTTGGTTAATGCAGGCTGGCAACTGGCTATTGCATTGTTTTTGTTTGGCTTGTCGGGCAACATGTGTAATATTTCGGTTAACACACAGGGAATTGCAGCCGAGCGCCTTTACGAACGCCCGATTATGGCCTCCTTTCATGGTGGCTGGAGTTTGGCAGGTTTCACCGGCGCGTTGATCGGTTTGCTGATGATTAACCTGAAAGTGCCTGTTTACTGGCATTTTGTAATCGTGATTATCTTGGTTTTGACTATTGTCTCGATCAACTATCCTTTTTTAGTACGAACGAAACTGACTACAACAGCAGAAGAACCGAAACGTAAATTCTTAAATAAGCCTGATAAGGTTCTTTTGCAACTTGGAATCATCGGTTTTTGCAGCATGGCCAGCGAAGGAGCCATGTTTGACTGGAGTGGTATTTATTTCAAAGATGTGGTCAATGCACCGGCATCGCTGGTTATTCTGGGCTATACTTCATTTATGATCATGATGGCATCCGGAAGATTTGTTGCTGATCGGCTGATATCAAAAATCGGACGTAAACGTTTGCTGCAAATCTGTGGTGTTATGATTTCCGGAGGGCTGTTTACGGCGGTTATTTTTCCTTATCTCATACCAAGTACTCTCGCCTTTATGGTAGTTGGTCTGGGTGTATCGAGTATTGTTCCAACCGTTTACAGCGCTGCCGGGCGACATCCTTCAATTCCCGCAGGCATTGCGCTGGCAACAGTTTCAAGCGTTGGGTTTTTAGGTTTTTTAATGGGGCCGCCACTCATCGGATATATTTCGGAACTTGCTGGCTTACGTTATTCTTTCGCGGTGATCGGTGTTTTCGGAATTGGCATTACATTCCTGGTTTCCAGAATTAAAGCATTACAAGATTAGGATTGACATGACCAAATCATCCGATGATTCGAGTCATCGGATGAGTAACTCAGACGTTAATTCCGGTCGAAATATTTGGTATGCAATAATTCGTGCGATAAATGACTGAGCGGCTGCTTCAGAAACTCTTCATAAATCTGAAGAATTTCAGGATTTAAGTGCGATTTCCGGAGTTGTTTTCCTTCGTCTTCCTTGTAAATGGCACCAATTCGTTTCTTCCTGATTTCGTTGGTAGTAAAGCGGGGTTGTCCGCCACCACCAATACAACCTCCCGGACAAGTCATCACTTCGATAAAATGAAATACTTCGCCTGCCCTCATCGCTTCAATAATTTTCTTTGCATTTCCCAGTCCGTGGGCCACACCAACCTTTAGTTCCACACCTTCCAAAAAACTCCACGCTGGCAGGCAACCTTCAATAATCAATGATGCTTTTTTTACCCCATCCAAACCAGCTACAGGTTGAAGATGCAGATTTCCAACGGGTAATTCGCGTCCGGTTACTATTTCGTAAGCTGTGCGCAGAGCGGCTTCCATTACACCGCCAGTATTGGCGAAAATATCGGCTGCACCCGAGCCACTGCCCATGGGTGAATCCATGATTCCATCTTCCAAATTCCTGAATTCGATGCCCGACTGCTTGATCATTCGTGCCAATTCGCGGGTAGTTAAAACGTAGTCGACATCCTGAAATCCGCTGTCGTTCATCTCCGGACGCTGACATTCAAACTTCTTGGCGGTGCAGGGCATTACTGAAACCACGATAATGTCTTTCGGATCGACACCTGCTTTTTTAGCGTAATAGGTTTTGGCTACCGCGCCAAACATTTGCTGCGGCGATTTGCAACTCGAAATATTATCCAAAATTTCAGGATAAAAATACTCGGCATATTTGATCCATCCCGGAGAACAGGATGTAAACTGTGGCAGGGCAACCTGTTTTTTATCAACCAAAGCAGTCTTCAATCTGGTAAGAAGTTCAGTTCCTTCTTCCATAATAGTCAGATCGGCTGCAAAATTAGTATCGAAAACGCGGTCGAAACCAAGAAGTCGCAATGCAGAAACCATTTTACCGGTCACCAGTGTACCTGGTTCGTAATCGAAACATTCACCCAATGCGGCCCGAATGGCTGGAGCAGTCTGTACAATAACAAATTTCTGGGGATCTTCAATGGCTTCCCACACAAAATCGATGTGCTCTTTCTCAGTTATGGCGCCAACCGGACAAATAGCAGCACATTGTCCACATTGCACGCATACCACACCGTCAAGGTGCTGATCGAAGGCAGGTCCGATTTTCGATTCGAAGCCACGTCCTTGTGCAAACAGCGAACCAACGCCTTGTATTTCGTTGCAAACCGTCATGCAGCGGCGGCATTTGATACATTTACCTGAATCGCGCACCAGTGCCGGAGTACTATCGTCGATAAATGTTTTCAGGGTCTCTCCCGGAAATGCGATTTCCATGATGCCCATTTCTGTGGCCAATTGCTGCAATTCACAATCTTCGTTGCGCACGCAGGTTTTACACTCGCCACAATGTTCCGAAATCAATAATTCAACCACAAACTTTCGGGCTTCCCGAACACTTTTCGAATTGGTGGTGATTTTCATTCCTTCGGTAACCGGCGTGGTGCATGATGCTACCATGTTTCGCGCACCTTCCACATCGACCATGCAAACCCGGCATGCTCCTTTGGGAATTTGATTTTCGACATGACATAGCGTCGGAATCCGGATCCCGGCCTTCGCCGCCGCGTCAAAAATAGTACTGCCTTCTTTGATTTCTACTGCTTGTTTGTTGATATATACTGTTGTCATTTCTGAAATGTTTTAAGCCCCCTAAATCCCCCAGGGGGGACTTTTGCTTTTTGGAGCTATAATTTATTAACCTGATCTTCTTTTTGCTCCTCCCATTCGGGGAGGTTGGGTGGGGCTTTACTTGCTCCCATAGTCACACCTCAAACATCTTCTAGCTTGTCGGATGGCTTCGCCTTCGGGCCAAACCAATTCCACTTCATCGAAGTTGTGCATACGTCGACCTGCACTCAGCATGACCATGTGTGTTCGCGGGTATTTGGCCGGATCGGCTTCAGGATCGAAGAAGCTGTCGTTGTGCTTTTCGTTACGCCAGAAATCGTGTTTATCTCCGGTCAGGAAAAGATCGATTCCAACAGCTGCTCTTTCTCCACCAGCCACTGCCTCAATCACCGATGATGGACCTGTTGCAGCATCTCCTCCTGTGAATATCCACGATTGGGACGTTTGCCCGGTTTGCTTATCACATTTTATTTGCGATTTACCTGTTAAATCCAGCAATACTCCATCGGTTATACTTTCTACATCAAGAGTTTGTCCGGTGGCCACAATAATCTGATCAGCATCCATCGTGAAGGACTCATCGCTTTCAACAGGTTTCCGGCGACCGCTCGAATCGAATGCACCCAGTTTCATGCGAACACAAAATACTCCCGAAACTTTACCGTTTTCAGTCAATATTTCTTTGGGATTGGTGAGGGTCAGAAGTTCAATCTGTTCATCCATAGCTGCATCAATCTCTTCAGCCCAGGCTGGCATTTCTTCCTGGGTCCGGCGATAAACCACGCTCACTTTTTCAGCTCCTAAGCGAACAGCAGTGCGGGCAGCGTCAATGGCAGCATTTCCGCCGCCAACCACAATGATCCTTTTACCAACAGGAACTGAACCTCTCAGGTTATAGGTCTGTAGAAACTTTAATGCGTCAACCACACCTTCGCTGTCGATGCCGGGTATTTTGGGTTTTATTCCCTCCGGATTTCCAACGCCCACAAAAACAGCATGATAACCTTCCTCTTTCAATGAGGTAAGTGTGAAATCAGTACCCAAGCGTATTCCTGTCTGGATATCTACTCCCATATTTTCGATCATACGGATTTCGCGGGCAAGAATTTCTCTCGGAAGTCGGTACGATGGAATAGTTTGCACCAACATTCCACCGGGGCGCTGTTCGGCCTCGAATACTTTGGGTTTATAGCCCAGCCTGGCTAGGAAGTATGCACAGGAAAGACCAGCAGGACCAGCTCCGATGATTGCAATTTTCTTTTGGCTATTTATTGCGTTTTCTCGCATTTCGGGAAGTTGAATGGTGATTTCCTGATCGACCATAAAGCGTTTTACGCCACGAATAGAAACTGACGAATCGAGGCTTGCCCTGCGGCATTTGTCTTCGCACGTATGGAAACATACCCGGGCACAAACAGCAGCAAAAGGATTGCGTTCGCGATGAAGTTTCAAGGCTTCAGCATATCGTTTTTCACCAGTAAGCGAAATGAAGCCCGGAACGTCGACACCGGCAGGGCAGGCACTTTGACAAGGGGCACGTACCAATTTGGCGCAAACACCGGCTTCGCATTTGTGTTCCATAATGTGCATCTCATATTCATGCCTGAAGTACCGGAGCGTTGACAATACAGGGTTTGGAGCCGATTGTCCTAATCCGCACAACGAAGTTTGTTTGATCCAATGTCCAAGCCGTTCCAGTTTCTCAATATCTTCCGGAACTCCATGTCCGGTGGTGATTCGATCCAATATTTCGTACATGCGTTTGGTGCCCACACGGCATGGCGTACATTTTCCACACGATTCTTCGGTCACAAATTCGATGAAAAATTTGGCGACATCCACCATGCATGATCCTTCGTCCATAACCACCAATCCACCTGAACCCATAATAGCACCCAGTTCATTGAGCGATTCATAGTCGAGTGTAACGTTCAAATGTTGCTTAGGAATACAACCTCCGGAAGGACCTCCAATTTGCGCAGCTTTGAACGGTTTTCCGCTGCTGGTTCCACCACCAATATCGTAAATTAAATCGCCAAGGTTTGTGCCAACCGGAACCTCGAAAAGTCCTGAATTTTTAATGGCTCCCGCCAGTGCGAAAATCTTGGTTCCTTTACTCTTACCCGTTCCGAATTGGGCAAACCATTCTCCACCTTTTTCAATAATTGAAGTTACGTTGGCAAATGTTTCCACATTGTTCAGGACTGAAGGTTTCCCCCACAGCCCGGCCGTCGTTGGGAAGGGTGGGCGAGGGCGTGGTTCGCCGCGCTTTCCTTCGATGGAAGCCATCAACGCAGTTTCTTCGCCACAAACAAAAGCGCCTGATCCCATTCGGATATCGAGATCGAAACTAAAATCGGTTCCCAGAATATTTTTTCCCAGAAGTCCCATTTCCCGGGCATCATCCATAGCTTTGCCCAATCGTTCAACAGCCAGCGGATATTCAGCGCGTACATAAACAAATCCTTTTGAAGCGCCAATTGTGTAGGCTCCAATGATCATCCCTTCGACCACACTGTGAGGATCACCTTCCAGAATGCTTCGGTCCATGAAAGCTCCCGGGTCGCCTTCATCGGCGTTGCACAAAATATATTTTTGATCGGCAATTTCTTTTTTCGCCAGACTCCATTTCATGAAGGTAGGAAACCCGGCGCCGCCACGTCCGCGTAATCCGGAGGTTTTCATCTCGTCGATTACCTGATCAGGAGTGAGTTGGGTAAGTGTCTTTTTTAGTGACACATAGCCTCCTGAAGCGATATAATCGTTGATGCTCACCGGATCTATGGTTCCGCAGCGACGCAAAACAATCTTTCGCTGATGACTGAAAAACTTAATATCGGCAGCTTTTTCGATCGGTTTTCCATCTTCGTCACGGTGGTGCAGCAGTTTTTCTACCGGTTTTCCGCCAAGCAGATGTTCGTTAATGATTGAATCGATATCAGCCAGTTGAACATTCTCGTAGAATATTCCCGACTTTTTCATCAGTATAACCGGGCCTTTGGAGCAAGGACCCAGACATCCAGTACCTTTTACCAGAAATTTACTTGAAAGTCCTCGTTCTTCCAGCTTTTCCGACAATTGGCTTCGTACGTTCAGTGAGCCACAGGCGATACAGCCACCACCAGTGCAAACCTGAATAATTTCGTTGAATTGGTTGTACTGTTCAGAAGATTTTTCTGACAGATCCTGAAAAAAGTTGTCAAATTTTTCAGGTGAATCTAATATATACATATAGGATTTTTGGTAGGTATTATTCAAAACTGTTCAAAATCTCGCCTATGCCGTTTGGTTTAACCCGTTGGAAGGTTTGGTCTCCAACCATCACCACAGGCGCCAATCCGCAGGCACCAAAGCAACGTCCAACTTCTAGTGAGAATTTTTTGTCGGGTGTGGTACCTCCAATACCGATGTTTAATTCTTTTTGAAGTGCTTTTAACACATCTTGTCCGCCCCGCACATAACATGCTGTTCCTAAACAAACCCGAACGGTGTATTTGCCTTTTGGGGTGGTTGAAAAATAGGAGTAAAAACCAACTACCCCAGCTACTTCACTATAGGGCTTTTTGAGTTCTTTACTGATTATTCGAAGTGCTTTTTCGGGGAGGTAACCAAAAAGGTTTTGAGTGGTTTGCAGCACAGGGATAAGTGCTCCGGGAATGGTTCTTTGCGACTGAACGATAATTTTTAAACGTTCATAAAGTTCATCTTCCTGAACTTCACCGCAAGAACAACCGGTGATTTCGGTTTTTTGCTCGTTCATAATAAAGATTGAAAGGTTGGTTGTTTTTTGTTTTTCGAAAAGTACGAATTAATAGTCGGAATAATAGATGTACAACCATGAATAATCACCATCTAAATACATGTTATACAATAACATATCGAGATATTTATATAGGTACAAAGGATTGTTAGATTAATGAATTGTACGAGATTGCCAAAAAAGCTGCTGAATACCAGTTGATTATTGATTATCATGTCGTGTTTAAACCAACAGGATTGTAACGGACTTATCCAAATGTGATTGGCTACGAAGGTGTTAAAGGTTTGGAGAATTACAAATTGGCTACTGAAGATCCGCCACGATACACAGTAAGTCCTTTTATTCGGATGAATGCCGACCGCGATGCGACTGATTATAAGAAGGAAATGATTAAAATTTCTTCCGGATAAAAGGTGAAAATAAAATTGGCTCCGGGTGGTGGCTGGGTGGCCAGAATCGAAAAAATGAATTAACTGGACGTAAACATTTGCTGATGAATTTTGGGTTGAAATTTTGTTTTGGCCAATGAAGTTGTCTACCTCTTTATTATGAAAACAATTGATTGGATTATTTTGGGTATTTTTGAACACGACTAAAAAAAACTTAACGAATATGAAAATGAATCTTCTGGTAATTTCGACTTGCCTTTTATTTCTCAGTCAGGCAGTATCTGCAAAATCGCCTAAAGTTGAGTTTAAAAATATAGATCAGGATAAAAAAGTTGAAGTGTATGTAGATGGCAAATTTTTTACCGCCTACATTTACCCTGATCACATGGAAAAACAATCGTTGTATCCGATTGTAAGTGCTTCAGGAAAAGCAATTACACGCGGTTATCCTTTAAATCCGAGACCATTTGAACGTACCGATCACCCTCATCATGTGGGTTTGTGGTTCAATTTTGGAAGCGTGAACGGACTGGACTTCTGGAACAATTCGTTTGCCATTAAACCAGAAGATAAACCCATATACGGAACCATAAAATTCGGGAGTATCGTTTCAGAGAATCCCAAAAAAGGCGAATTAGTTATCAGTTCAGAATGGGTTGACGTAAATAATCAGGTGCTTCTTAATGAAGAAACGACCTTTGTTTTCTCTGGAAACGATAATCTTCGCACCATTGAACGTACTTCGAAACTGACAGCTGCTCAGACGGTTACTTTTACTGAAAATAAAGAAGGACTTCTTGGTTTACGGGTTGATCGCGCATTTGAAGAACCTTCAACAAAACCTGATAAATTTTTGGATGCTAACGGTATTGAAACCGAAGTGCCGGTTTTGAATAACGATGGTGTGAATGGCGTATACCGCAATGCTGAAGGTTTAAAAGGTGGAGATGTTTGGTCAAAACGCAGTCCGTGGGTCGCACTTCGAGCTGAAAAAGAAGGTGAAATTCTTACGATTGTCATCCTCGATAATCCTAAAAATCCCAATTATCCGGCTTGGTCGCATGCACGTGGATACGGTTTATTTGCAACGAACAATTTAGGCGGTCGTGTATTTGATAAAAATGCTGCTGAAGTAAAAGTCGTTCTTAAACCCGGTGAATCGATTGAATTTAAGCACAAAGTTGTTATTGGTGGTGATTTGACAGATGCGGAAATCAACGCAATGGCAACGGATTTCAAATAGAGATTATTTCAGGAAGGCCCAAATTGCATCCATAAAAACCTGTGGTTGTTCGGCATGAAGCCAATGACCGGCATCGGGTATCTCAACGATTTTTGATTCAGGATAAATTCTCCGGATTGACGCATAATCTTCAGGTAATATATAGTTTGAATTTGCTCCTTTGACGAACAAAACCGGATAATTATAAATTGGAAGCCGGTCGTCGAACCAATGTGCATTCACGCCTTTTATGATTTCATCAAGATTGTCGTATAAAACCGGGACGTTTAAACGCCACTCAAACCGGTGTGATTCTTTATTTCGATGAACATTTTTCAACAAAAATTGTACAATCTGGAAGCTGTCAATCCGTTCGTTTAAATATTCTTCAACCAATTTTCGTGAATCAATTTTATTGAAATCGATTTCGAGCATAGCCCGTAAAATGTTGTTGTGCAGGTGGTATTGACTCTCGTCATTCAGTAGAAAATAGTCTTTTGGAGCAATGTCGACAACAATCAGTTTTTCAACCCTTTCCGGATAATCCGCAGCAAAACACATGGCTGTTTTTCCACCCATGCTGTGTCCAATTAATACGGCTTTCTGAATTTTATGCTGCTCAAAGAATTCAGCCAGATCATTTTTTAGGACTTCATAGCTGTGATTTTCCGAATTTGGCGACCGCCCATGATTGCGTTGATCGATCGAAAAAACCTGGTAAATAGTCGAAAGCTTTTTGGCAACAGTGAGCCAATTGTCTGACGATCCGTAGAGCCCATGAATAATTACGATTGGAGTTCCGGAGCCTTCAACCCGGTAGAACAATTTCATGGCGATTTATTGCAAACAATAAAGGTAATCCTGAATAGTGGCTCGCAATCCCATGTAAAGTGCATCGGCAATCAGTGCATGTCCGATGGAAACTTCGTCGAGGTACTGCACATGATCGTGAAAAAAACGCAGATTTTTCAGGCTTAAATCGTGACCGGCATTGATTCCCAAACCGAATTGATGGGCCAGCTTTGCGGCTTCCTTAAACGGTGCAACCGCACGGATTGGATCAACCGGATATAATTTCGCAAAAGGTTCGGTATATAATTCAATACGGTCGGTACCTGTTTCCATGGCACCTTCAATGACCGATGTCTCGGGATCGACAAAAATTGAAGTCCGGATTCCTTCAGCTTTAAACCGGGCAACCACTTCTTTCAGAAACGATAAATTTCCATGGGTATCCCAGCCATGATCGGAAGTCAATTGTGTAATCGAGTCGGGAACCAAAGTGACCTGATGTGCCTTAGCAGCGATGACCAATTGAATGAAATCTTCGCTCGGATAGCCTTCAATGTTAAATTCTGTGGTAATATGTGGTCTGATATCAAAAACATCTTGCCGGCGAATATGCCTTTCATCGGGTCTTGGATGAACGGTAATTCCTTCAGCACCAAATTTTTGACAGTTGATTGCAGCATCAAGAACGTTCGGAATATTTCCTCCCCTTGAATTTCGTAATGTTGCTATTTTATTTATATTTACGCTAAGTCTGGTCATAATCGATAAATTTGTGGCGCAAGTTACAATTTAGATTTGACACCGGGGATATCACAAACTTAAAAAAATGATTGCTCAAAACCTTCTTTCTGAGGTAGTTCCTTCGTTGCGACTTTCTGATACTGGTCAGAAAGCTTTAAATTGGATGGAGATTTTTCGGATTTCGCATCTGCCGGTAGTGGATGATAAACAATTAATCGGACTTATTTCTGACAAAATTATTTATGATTTGAATATTATCGACAAACCGGTCGGCGATTATTCCGATCATTTGTTGTCGCCACATATTCATACCAATCAACATATTTACGAAGTTTTTTCAGCAATATCGGTTTTAAAATTAACAGCAATTCCTGTTCTCAATCTTCATCATGAATATTGTGGCGTAATTACTGTTTTTGATTTGGCTCAGAAATTTGCAGATCTGGTTGCTGTAAATGAACCTGGAGGAGTTATCGTACTCGAATTAAATGCGATTGATTATTCGCTTTCGCAAATAGCCCAGATTGTTGAAGGTAATGACGCTAAAATATTAAGTTTTTTCATTCATCACGAAGATGATTCGACGATGATGAATGTAACTTTGAAAATCAATGTGATCGATTTGTCGGCAATTATTCAGACTTTCGTGAGATACGATTACAATATTAAAGCGGTATACATGGATGAATCAATGATTCAGAATTTGTATGATGACCGATTTGATCAGTTGATGAAATATATGAATATCTAATTTTTGCTTCAAACATTCATTCATGAAGATAGCACTATACGGTCAGTCTATAAATCCTGATTTCTATGAGGAATTAATTAAGCTGTTTGATTTGTTTAAGGAAAAGCAGATTGAAAGTTTTGTATATGGTCCTTTTCTGGAATATTTGCAGAATGACTGTGGAATTCATCCTGAAATTTCAGGAATATTTGAAAATGGAGATGATTTGCCCGAAGATGTTGCTTTTTTATTGAGTCTTGGCGGCGACGGAACTTTGCTAAAATCTTTTATTGCCGCTAAAAACAGATCAATACCGTTAGTGGGTATAAATTCGGGTCGGTTGGGATTTCTTTCTGACATTTCGCGCGATGAAATTGAACGGGCTCTGAATGATATCATGGCTGGTAACATTATTATTGATGAACGAACAGCGCTCGAATTGGAAGTAGTGACCAATAATCATTCTGAATTTCATTACGCGCTCAATGAAATTACGGTGACCAAGCTAGATTCGTCGGCGATGATAAAAATTCACACCTTTATTAACGATGAGTTTTTGAATACCTATTGGGCCGATGGATTAATTATTGCCACACCAACTGGTTCAACGGCCTATTCGCTCAGTGTTGGTGGTCCGATTCTGACACCCGATTCTGAAAATTTTGTAATCAGCCCGATTGCCCCTCATAATCTTACTGTTAGGCCATTGGTGGTTCCCGACCATCACACCATTACCTTACAGGTAGAAGGTCGTGGTCTTCAATTTCTTACTTCCGTCGATTCACAGTCTGAAGCTATTCAATTTTCAGTTATACTGAAAATAAGGAAGGCTTCTTATAAAGTAAAGACTATCAGGCTAAATGACCACTCGTTTTTTACAACACTTCGGAATAAACTGATGTGGGGAGCAGATAAACGCAATTAATTTCATCAACAGCTTAACAATTTTTAACCTCTATTTGGGTTTTATAATATGCATCAGGCATGGATATATAAGAATTGTATTACTTTTGTAACCCTTGAAAGGTGTTATGTTCAGAGTGTAAATGTTAGTACCTGAATGTTTTATAGAATAAAAACCCTTTCAAAAATGGAATTCAATGAAGCAAATTGTAGTAATTTTTCTAATGGGATTTCTGTCATTTGAATCGCTTGGCCAACAGAGCGTTGATATCGGTATTTTTGGAGGAGCAGCCACCTACTTTGGCGATATGACCAAAAGTGATTTTCAGAAATCGATTAAACCAGCTTACGGAGGTTTTTTGAGGTACAATTTTAACCCAAGGTATGCTTTTAGGTTTAATGCGATCAACGGAAGCATTGGAGCTGAAGGTAATTACAATGCTGAGCTATGGTCGTTTCAGAAAAATGTACTGGATATTTCTCTTCTTTTTGAATTCAATTACCTTAAATACATCGTTGGCGATAAAATTACCCCTTGGTCAAGTTTCATTTTTGTCGGTGTCGGAATGCAGACTTATAATTATGAAATTGATCAGGCAAAATTAACTCTTTTGGTTGATTCGACCTATTTTCATAATATCGACGCTTCCGGGCCTGAGATGACTCCAACGCTTCCTTTCGGATTTGGAGTTAAATACAACCTGAGTAAAAGGTTTGGAATTGGATTGGAAGGTAGTTTGCGGAAATCATTTTCTGACAAGCTCGACGATTTGGACGATCCGCTTAGCTTCATGAACCAGACTGTTACTCCACCAGTTCAGATTAAATATACTGATAGATGGCACAATAATGACTGGACTGCTTATCTGGGTGTTCATCTGGTTTACAAGATGATATACGGAAATAAGCAATGGGAATTGAGAACTCCCCGAAAGACTATGCTGGACTGGGGAATTTGGAACAGCAAACGGAATCAATAGTTCAAATTAGTACTGAATGTTTTTGATTTGTAAAAATCGACAAAAGATAGTTTAAAAGATTAGAAATGTTATTTAAAGATAAACTGATACTCGATAAAATACCCAGGCATGTTGCTATCATTATGGATGGAAACGGGCGTTGGGCCGCGCAATCCGGCAACGAGCGAGCTTTTGGACACGAACATGGCGTTGAAGCTGTGCGGTCGGTTGTGGCAGGTGCAGGTGAAATAGGTATTGAATATTTGACATTGTATGCTTTTTCGACCGAAAACTGGGCTCGTCCAAAAGAAGAGGTTGATGCTTTGATGGGACTTCTGGTTCAGGCCATTTCAGAAGAAACCGATGAATTGCAAAAAAGCAATGTTCGCCTTCGGGTGATTGGCGATATTCAAAGCCTTCCTGAAACTGTTCAGGAGAAATTAACCTGGTCAATTGATAAATTAAACTCATCTACCGGATTAACTCTTGTTTTGGCCTTGAGCTACAGCTCGAAATGGGAAATTGTGGAAGCTGTTAAACGAATTGCTTTGGAAGTGAAACTCGGCACAATTGAACCTTCGGAGATTGATCTGGATGTGATCAATTGTTACCTCAATACTTCGGATATGCCAGATCCTGAACTTTTAATACGGACAAGCGGCGAATATCGGATCAGTAATTTCTTATTGTGGCAGATTGCCTATAGCGAATTGTATTTTACACCTAAGTTGTGGCCCGATTACCGAAAGGAAGATTTATTTGAGGCTATTTATGACTTTCAGAATAGAGAAAGACGATTTGGTAAAACGAGTCAACAAATAGTAAGCTAATTCAATAACGAATCGAATGCAAAAAATTAAATTGTTTTTTATAATGCTGTTAGTCAGCTTGAAAGTTTTTTCTCAGGAAGCTGAAACTGATAGTACTAACTTCTCCATTTACTACTCAAGTCCGAAGGAATATGTGATCGCCGGCTTGAATATTCAGGGAATTCGCTATTTGGATACGCAGGTATTGATTTCGATTTCAGGTTTAAATATTGGTGACAAAGTTTCGATTCCTGGTGATGCTATTACCAATTCAGTCAAGAAATTATGGAATCATGGACTGTTTTCGGATGTTAAAATTATAGCCGATAAGGTTGTAGGCGATAACATTTGGCTGAACATTGTTTTGCAGGAACGGCCCCGATTATCGGAAGTGAACTTTAGCGGATTAACCAAATCTGAAAAAGAAGACATTACCAAGAAGGTTTTATTACTGAAAGGAAGTCAGGTTACCGATAATCAGGTAAATACGGCACAGAAATCAATCAAAACATTCTTCCTCGATAAAGGATTCTTAAATACTGAGGTAAATATTATTCAAAGGGACGATACGGCTCAAAATAACAGTGTTATTCTGGATATTAATGTCGATAAAAAAGCAAAGGTAAAGATCAACGATATTACTTACCATGGCAATGCGAATCTGAATGAAATGACTCTTGACCATTCCATGAAAAAAACAAAAGCACGGAAAATCAAGAATTTGTTTAGCTCGAAGAAATTTCTGGGCGAAAAATATGATGAAGACAAAATTAATCTGATTAAGAAATACAACGAAAATGGTTATCGCGATGCCGCAATTGCAAGAGATTCGATTACCAAAATTAGCGACGATCACGTGAATCTGGATATTTGGATTGAAGAAGGCGACAAATATTATTTCAGAGATATCAAATGGGTTGGTAATACTGTCTATCCATCCGAATACTTAAATGCAGTTCTGGGGGTAAAAAAAGGCGACATTTTCGATCAGAAATTATTGGACAAACGAACAAAAAATGACGAAGATGCAGTAAGCAGTGTCTATCTTGATCATGGTTACCTGTTCTTTAATCTTACGCCGCTCGAAACGCGCATCGAAGCCGATTCAATCGATTTGGAAATGCGAATCTATGAAGGTAGACAGGCCACAATCGACAAAATCGGAATTTCAGGAAATACAAAGACTAATGAGCATGTGGCCCGGCGCGAACTGCGGACTTTGCCCGGAGACTTATTCAGTAAATCAGATATTATTCGTACCGTGAGAGAATTGTCGCAATTAGGACATTTCGATCCTGAAGCGATTAATCCGGATGTAAAACCTCATCCCGAAAATGGAACTGTTGACATTAATTATGAGTTGGTTGAAAAAGCAAATGACCAGATTGAACTTTCAGGAGGATGGGGAGCCCGCATGTTTGTTGGTACCGTTGGGCTGAAGTTCTCAAATTTCTCGGTTCGTAATATTTTCAATAAAGAGGCATGGAGGCCTTTACCAACAGGCGACGGACAAGCTTTGGCTCTTAGAGCGCAAACCAGTGGTAAATTTTATAAATCATACAGTATAACTTTCACTGAACCGTGGTTTGGTGGAAAAAAGCCAAATTCATTTACCCTGTCATTATCGCATTCGAAAGTAAATTATTCGGCAAATCAATCATACGGAGGTGGTTACGATCCGAGTTATGGCGGAGGTTATGGCGGAGGTTATGGCGGAGGATATGGTGGGTACGGTAGCTATGGCGGATATGGCGGATATGGAGGCTACGATTATGGCTCAAACTATTCTTACAGTAGCGGAGAGAGTAAAACAGATCAGATACAGATTACAACATCTGCTGCAATAGGTTATGGTTATCGTTTAACATGGCCCGATGATTATTTCACGATGTACCATGAACTTTCTTTTCAGCATTACAAACTGCAAAATATGGCTGATTATTACTACTTTTTAGATGATGGTAGTGGAAGCGGAGACGGAGGGTTTAATAACTTCAGTTTTAAAACTGCTTTTGGCCGAAACTCAATGGACCAGCCACTATATACCCGTCGCGGATCGAGTTTTTCAGTCTCGCTGCAATTAACGCCTCCTTATTCGCTCATTAATGGTGTCGATTATAGTAATCCGGCATTATCCAATAAAGATCGCTATAATTGGATTGAATATCACAAATGGATGTTTAAGGGTGATTGGTTTTCGCCACTTTCAAAAGATACCAAGTTGGTTCTTCATACCAAATTTGAATACGGATTTTTGGCTTATTACAACAAATACCGGCAATCACCATTTGAAGGTTTCCGTATGGGTGGATCAGGTATGTCGGGGTATAACATTTACGGAAGCGACGAAATCGCACTTCGCGGATATAAAGATTATAGTTTGAGTAGACGACAAGGAGACAACATATACAATAAACTTTCAATGGAAATAAGATATCCGGTAATTTTGAAGCCTTCTTCAACTATATATGTATTGACCTTTCTTGAAGCCGGAAATTCCTGGGTTGGCTTTGACGATTATAATCCATTTAAGCTTCATCGTTCTGCCGGTGCCGGTGTCCGGATCTTCCTGCCCATGTTTGGTTTGATGGGGATCGACTGGGGATATGGTTTCGATAAGGTTCTGGGCAATCCTGATGGCGCCGGAAGCCAATTCCACTTTGTTATCGGACAACAGTTTTAATCGAATTTGTTTTGGTCTGGTATTTGCTAAACCCGTAAGAAACTATTTAAAAAATAACATCATGAAGAAACTACTTATTATCGCAGGAATTATATTGATTGCTACAGCAACCACATTTGCTCAGAAATTTGCCTACGTCGATTCAGAATATATTCTGGATAACATCCCATCGTATAAAGCTGCTCAGGAACAGTTGGATCAGCTCTCGGCTCAATACCAAAAAGAATTGGAATCGATGAACGCCGAAACAGAACAGATGTTTAAAGATTTTCAGGCTGAAAGCGTGTTGCTTTCGGATGAAATGAAACGCAAACGTCAGGATGTGATAATTACAAAAGAAAAGGAATACAAAGAATTGCAGCGCAAATATTTTGGACGTGAAGGCGATCTGTTCAAAAAACGTCAGGGACTTGTAAAACCTATTCAGGACGATATTTTTAAAGCCATTCAGGATATTTCTACTGAAGGAAATTATGCTGTGATTTTTGATAAAGCAAACGGCATTACCTTAATTTATACAAATCCGAAATTTGATCTTTCCGATCAGGTTTTAGCTAAGCTTGGTTATAAAAATTAATATTATAAATTTGTCAAAAAAAATTAAATCCAGAAAAGTATGAAAAGTGTTTTTAAAATTTGTGTTTTAGGAATTTTGTTGTTTTCAGCAGGTTTTGCCAATGCTCAGGCACCAAAATTTGGTCATATTGATATGCAGGCTCTTGTTCAGATTATGCCCGAAAGAACCGTTGCTGAGAAGCAATTTCTAGCATACCAAAAGGAAATCGAAGATGCTTACGGTATTATGCAGAAAGAATTACAGGCAAAATTTGTTGATTATTCTGCTAAGAAAGATTCTATGTCGGAAACCATGCGCAGAATGAAAGAAGAAGATTTGAACGCCATGCAAGAACGGGTTCAGACATATTCTCAAAGTGCTCAACAGCAACTGCAAACTAAAAATGCGGAATTGTACAAACCAATTCTTGAAAAAGCTGATAAAGCGGTGAAAGATGTTGGTGCTGAAAAAGGGTTGATCTACGTATTTGATATGAGTGCACGTGTTATCCTTTACAATTCGAAAGAAAGTGTTGATATCCTACCGTTTGTAAAGACTAAATTAGGTATTCTGTAGTTTCTACGATAAAATATTCAGGAAAGCCATCTTATTAAAGATGGCTTTTTTAATTTTGTTAAAACTGATAATCAAATGAATTCTGAATTTAATCCTATTGGAGTTTTCGATTCAGGTTATGGCGGTTTAACCATCCTGAAAGAATTTTTAAACGATATGCCCGGGTACGACTTTGTTTATCTGGGTGATAATGCCCGATCTCCATACGGTTCCCGATCGTTTGAGGTAGTTTATGAATACACACTTCAGGCAGTCACGAAACTTTTTGAGATGGGATGTCCTTTAGTCATACTGGCTTGCAATACGGCGTCGGCGAAGGCTTTAAGAAATATTCAGCAAAACGATTTGCCGAATATTGATCCTGAGCGAAGAGTACTTGGGGTGATTCGTCCCGCAGTTGAGTCGATAGGTAAATATACAAAGAATGGTCATGTTGGAATTTTGGGAACTGTTGGAACCATCCTTTCAAATTCGTATCCGATTGAACTCGAAAAGTGGGCTGGGGGCAAGGTTGTCCGAACAACTCAGGAAGCATGTCCAATATGGGTTCCTTTGGTTGAGAACAATGAAATTGATACTCCCGGAACCGACTACTTTGTGGCAAAAAATATTAAAAATTTATTGGCTGCTGATCCGGAGATTGATGCGATTATTTTGGGGTGTACTCATTATCCATTGCTGATGCCCGTTATACGAAAATTTGTTCCTGAAAGAGTTCAATTACTTGAACAGGGAAAAGTCGTCAGTGAGAAGTTGGTCGAATATCTGCACCGACATCCTGAAATTGATCTGAAATGTTCTAAATCAGGAAAGGTGAAATACTACACCACAGAGAATGTGGAAGTATTTGAAAAGAATGCAGCTACTTTTATCGGGAAAAACATAAAAAGCGAAAAGGTAGTTCTAAAATAGTTATCAGTACTCGTTGAGGAACGATTCAGGCAGAAATGGAATGTATAATTCTGTTTCTGCCTGAATTGTTTAATCGGTTACCAAAGCTTTTGCGGGTATATTCCCTGATTGGTTAATTTCTGAATTTGCTCAATCACATAAGGCTTATCTTCCTGGAAGGTTACCCCAAACCATGGTGAATCAGCGATTAAAACATCAACCGATATTTGCTTTTTCTGAATCATTTCGAAAACTACAAAAGGAATATAGAACTCCGACTTTGGAAGGTTTATGTTGTTTGAAAGGAACTCAATAAATTGATTTTCGATATTCTTAAATATGGAAGGATGAAAACCCCAGAAATTCATCGAAACTGTTTCATTTCCGGTTAATTCAACTGTTTCATTATCTTGAGATTCGCACAAAACCTGATTTTCTTCCAGTCTGATTTTGTGAGTTTCAGTAATTTGAGTAAGTTTATTCTCATGGTTAGTAACGCATATTCCTCTTGAAACGCTTCCAAATTCAGATAATGTGTTATTCAGTTGATAACCAATCATTGCATATTTGTCAGTTTCTATCGATTTAGTCAGGAATTTTGCAATGACCTGATAAGCCTCAGCCCCATAGAAATCATCGGCATTTATAGCTGCAAATGGCTCGTTAATCACATCTTTCGCCATTAACACTGCATGACCGGTTCCCCAAGGCTTTTCACGACTGTCAGGCAATATAAAACCTCTAGGCAACATATTGGTTTCCTGATATACATATTCGATTTTAATCTTGCCAGCTAGTTTGCTTTCAAACCGAGCTTTGAAATCCTCAGCAAAACTTTCGCGAATAACAAAGACTACTTTGCCAAATCCTGCCCGAATTGCATCAAAGACTGAATATTCCAAAATTGTTTCTCCGTTTGGTCCAACAGGCTCAACTTGTTTTAATCCTCCAAAACGACTGCCCATTCCTGCGGCTAATATTAAAAGGGTTGGTTTCATTCTAATAATTTCTTGGTTGGTGTGAATTATTTATTTGAGCCAAAATTACTCTTTTCCCTTAATTTCAGACCCGATATTGTTATGAAAATAGAAAAAGGATGCCATAGCGACATCCTTTTCTATTTTCATTTTGAGACTTTATAAACCTAATTGAATTTTATCAGGCTTTTTTAGCTACTGATTTTTCGTAAAGAACCCGCAAATTAACAGTTACAATGCCATAGATCATGCCTATTGCGCAATAAGTTAATATAGTTATGGTTGATGAGGTCATTGTTGCTCCCGGTACATAGTTCATAAATGCAAAAAATACTGCGGATGATATGAATAAGGCCGGAACAAAATCGAGCAGGGAAGGAGCTCTTTCGACCGAACACATTGGAATAACTACAACAAATACGGCAAGAGGAACAGCCCAGGAACCGGTCGATCCAAATTTGCCGGCAAGAAAGATAATCAGAATTGCAGCAAGTATTCCCATTACATAACCCAGAAAAGTGCGAAGTCCACCTTTAAACGTTCCACCAGCAAGAAAATACATCGCCCATGCCTGAAAGGTCACCCAACCAAAGCCTTTGTTATCGGCGATTGGCATATGAGGACTGAGTAGTTGATCAATGAAAATAAATGTGAATGCCAGAAAGGCAATAAAGACAGGGATTACAATAAATTTTTTAAAGTCCATAAGGTTTAAGATTTAGAGTTTATAACAGAGAATTATTAATTGTTTGTCGTATCGGTGAGATAATCGGATTATATTCAAAGGTCTTTCATCATGCAAAAAGCTTGTGGTTAGTTAGTCAGTTGTAAATATAGAAAATAAATCAGAACAGAATATACCAGAAAAGGAAAGTCGAAAAAAATATTCTAAAATATTTTTAGAATATTCTATAAACATGAGTAGCCCGATAAGAATCGAGCTATAGATATGGGTTATATTTTTGATTAAAAACTTTAAAAACCGGAATGGTATTGTCGAATACTTGGGTTGAACATGAACAATGCAAATTGAGGGTTGAAATACAACACTCTGGCAAACACCAAGGCAAAGTGGCCAGATAAATCACGGACAAAGGTTTTTGTCCCACAAAAGGCTGCTGAGTTACCGAGTCGGCTACTCATAGAATATACACTTACTATTCCCGGCGTGCATACTGCCATCATAGGTATAGGACACATCGATGATGATCCTCTGAAA
>JBBQMW010000016.1:0-38568 GCA_038329265.1 Bacteroidales bacterium
AATTCTTTTATCGAATCAATGCTCTGGATTCCAAACAAATCAATGCACGCCTGATTGGCATCTTTTAAATTTCCTAAGGAATCATAATACTCGATTGAGATTGGTGATTGCCTGAAAATATCCTGGTATTCTTTGTCTTTCATATTCGGATTATTAATCCAATTCTTGCTTTTCGCAGAGGTGTGAATTGAAGTCACTAAGATATGAATTATATGATTCGTCAATATTGTTTTGTGCAGGCTTTTTATTTAAGCAAGTTCCATGAATAGGCTTTGGAATCCGAATTATTAATTTCAAAGAAAAAGGCTGATTCGATTAAGATTCGGCCTTTCCTGTTTTTTTTTTTAAAAAACTCAATTTCTATTTTCCATCAACTATTATCGGGCTACCTTTTTTACTGTCCATAATGATGAGTTTGGCATTTGGCGATGTGGCAATGGCTTTAATCATTTCGTATTGCAATTGTTTGTCACTCAAGCCAGTGCTCAAAATTTTCTGATAATCAGCGATACCTTGAGCTTCAACTCGCTTACGTTCTGCTTCCTGTTTTTCTTTTTGAAGAACAAAGGTCATTTTTTGTGCTTCCTGTTCAGCGTTGATTTTGGATTCGATGGTTGCTTTTACCGATTCGGGCAGTGTAATATTTCGTACTAAAAGTTGCTCCAGAATCAAACCTCTGCTCTTGAAATCGGTTTCAATGCTTTTAAATATTCTGGACTGAAATTCGTCACGCTTGGATGAATACAAAGCAACCGCATCGTAATAAACCGCATTATCCCTGATTTTAGTCCGGCAAATTGGGCGTACAATGGTATTCCGGTAGTCAGTTCCGATTTCACTTAAAATACGTGGAGCCTCATTTGGAATGACTTTATAGAGAACGGTTAGGTCAATAATGACTTCAAGTCCGTCGGCCGACAAAACCCTGATGGCATCATCGCCGTCTTTCTCGCCTTCGTCGCGTACACCCGACATGGTGTAGTTTTGGGTACGAACATCAAAGGTTACAACATCAACCAATGGATTAATCACGTTCAATCCGCTTACAAGAATGTTTTTGTTTACCTTACCGAAGAGTTTTTGAACACCAACATCGCCAGGTTCAATTTGTTTGACTGAAGCTAAACCCAACCCAACAAATGCAATTAAAAGGCCTACAATCCGAATCGTGCCGCTGTATGGTTTTACAGGTGATTCGTTTTTTGCAATCACAAATCCGATTACTACAACAGCAATGCCAATAATAATGAGAAACATGTTTTTTAGTTTTAAAGGTTAAAATCAGATAAATTTATGTTTGGTAAATATATGGAAAAAATATTGAGCTTAAATTTAAAATTCTTTCAAACAGAGTATGATTTGACGGTGAATAACTGAATTTGTCGGTTGAATGATTCTTAAATCCGGATTACTTCAGGTAAATTCCGGGACTCTGAACATGCCGTACATACGACTCAGCAACAAGGTTAATAAGTTTTCGTCGTGAAATTTTGGTCATTTGTATTTGAGTTTAAGTGTTATTCAGGAAGATTCAAATGTGCGAATTTGCCTGAAGATCTATTTGGTTAGCAAAAATCGGAATGATATTTTTTACCTGGAAACTGTTTATTCTGTTTGTGCTTGTATTCTGAAATTTAATATTTGTTTTGGTATCAAAAACATCCAAAAGCATTAATTTAGTCCAACTAATCTGAACCGATAATGAAAAAGCTTTTAAGCTTTTACTTTTTATTTCTGAGCTTTTTTATTGCTCATGCTCAAAAAGAAACAACGGTAAAAATAAAAGTATATTAGCTTTCAAATTTAATACTTTCGAAAAATGAAAAATTCAATAATGCATTCACTGATAGTTGTTTTGACTTTATTTTGCTGTGTGAATGAATTTGGCTACTCTCAAAACTTAGATACCTCGAAAGAGAGGGTAAGGATTGATCTGAATATTGAATTACCATATATTGGAACGGTAAAATCAAGAAGTGCAAACGAAATTGAATCGTCCAACTGGTTAATTGGTTGCGAAACGCTCGACCGCGATTACGCCGATTACGATCAGTACAAAGAGTACATTGCTCCTTTGGGCATTAAGCGGCTTAGGATGCAGGCTGGTTGGGCAAAAACAGAAAAGGTGAAAGGCGAATACGACTGGGCTTGGCTCGATCATATTGTGAATGACGCTGTAAGTCGTGGATTAAAACCCTGGTTACAAACTTCATACGGCAATTCGCTTTATAAAAATGGTGGTGGCGCAAACCTGGGTGCCGGAATGCCTACCTCCAAAGAAGCATTGATTGGTTATGACAATTGGGTAACTGCTTTGGTAACCCGATACAAAGACAATGTGACGGATTGGGAGGTTTGGAACGAACCCAATTTTGGCGATAATACCATCAATACTCCCGAAATGACTGCTGAATTAAACCTCAGAACGGCTGAAATCATTAAACGGATTCAGCCCGATGCCCAAATTTCGGGTTTGGCACTGGGACATATTGGACTTTCTTTTTCTGAACGATTTTTTAAATACATTGCCGAAAAAGGCAAAATGCAATTGTTTGATAATATGACCTATCACGACTATGCATATAATCCCGATGCCAATTACCATGAAGTTTTTTTGTTGAAAGCAGCCCTGGAGAAATATGCCCCGGGAATGAAACTGCGGCAGGGTGAAAACGGTGCTCCTTCGGAAGGTGGTTTTGGCCGGGGTGCCCTTGGCGATTATAGCTGGACTGAAATCACCCAGGCCAAATGGGATACACGCCGAATGCTCGGAAACCTTGGACATGATATTGAGTGCAGCATTTTTAGCATCATCGAAATGGCATACACCAATGGGCCTATCAATCGCTTGAATTACAAAGGAATCATTAAATCGGACTCAACTAAAAGGGTGATTCGCCCGAAAATGGCCTATTATGCCATTCAAAATGTAACTTCAATTTTCGATAATACGCTGGAACGGCTAACAGAATTGGAATCAACGCACAATATGGATGGAGCCTTGCCCAATGAATTTAAATATTCAAAAAGCACCGACAGAAGTCTTGCGGTATATGGCTTTCAGCATAAAACTTTAAAAAAGCAGATTTATACCATTTGGATGGATGAAAGCATACCGGACGATTCAAACAGTACCAATTTATACGATTTCTCCTTTTCCAATGGCAGTTTTGAACATCCTGTTTATGTCGACATTCTTACCGGTAATGTTTACGGCATCCCTTCAAGTCAATGGTCGAAAAAGGGAAATGTCTATACCTTTAAGCAAATTCCGGTTTACGATAGCCCAATCATCATTGCCGATAAAAGTCTGATTAAATTTTAGATAAGTAGATTTCTTTCAGGTATAAATCGATTCCCATAAATGATGTAAATTGTTTATACAGGATAGTACAGGATATGATTCTTGCCTGTATTAACGTATTTCAAACTAAATTTCAAAAACCATCTAAACCTAAATAAATCATGAAAAGAAAAACACTTACTATTTCCTTGTTAATCCTGATTTTATTTCAGTCGACTACCAGCTCTTTTGCCCAAAAAAGCAAGGCCGATGATCCAAAAATGAACTGGTGGAAGGAAGCCAAATTCGGTATGTTTATTCACTGGGGATTGTATTCGGTTCCTGCCGGAATATATCAGGGAAAAGAAATTCCCAATATTGGTGAATGGATTATGAAGAACGGAAATATTCCGGTTGCTGAATATTCCGCCTTTGCAAAGCAGTTCAATCCAACGAGTTTTAATGCCGACGAATGGGTTAAACTGGCTAAGGAAGCTGGTATGAAATACCTGGTGATTACCTCTAAACATCACGACGGTTTTGCGATGTTCGACAGCAAAGTGAGCGATTATGATGTTATGGATGCAACGCCTTTCAAAAGAGACATTATCAAAGAAATGGCTGCAGCCTGTAAAAAATACGGAATTCACTTTGGTTTATATTATTCACAAGATCAGGACTGGCATCAGGCAGGTGGCGGAGTTTGTGGTTCGCATTGGGATAAAGCTCAGGATGGAAGTTTCGACAGTTATCTTGATCGGATTGCTGTTCCGCAGGTTCAGGAAATACTTTCAGCTTATAATCCTGAAATTATCTGGTGGGATACGCCTTGTACAATTACAAAGGAAGGAGCAGCTAAATTTGCTCCTATTCTTGCAAAGTATCCGAAATTGATAACCAATAACCGACTTGGTGGAGGCGTTGATGGTGATTTGGAAACGCCAGAGCAATTTATTCCGGCAACGGGTATTCCCGGAAAAAACTGGGAGTCGTGCATGACCATGAACGATACCTGGGGCTTTAAAAAGAACGACAACAACTGGAAAAGTACCGAAATGCTGGTTCGTAACCTGATCGACATCGCCTCAAAAGGCGGAAACTACCTTTTGAATGTTGGTCCAACACAAATGGGGTTAATTCCCGATGCTTCAATCGAACGACTGAGAGAAGTCGGCACCTGGATGAAAGTGAATGGTGAAGCCATTTACGGAACATCTGCCAGTCCGTTCAGTGACAATATCTGGGGTAGGGTGACGCAAAAAAATGTCGAAAAAAATACCAAATTGTATTTGAATGTTTTTGACTGGCCGGCAGATGGGAAATTGGTTGTTTCAGGCCTTGAAAATAAAATTCTAAAAGCTTATCCGCTTGCATCTCCTAAAACAATCCTTAAAACTGAAGCAAAAGATGCCGACGATTTTATTGATGTGAGTGCTGTTCCACAAACTAAAATTGCAACGGTTATTGTTGTTGAAATTAGCGGAAAACCAGTCGTAAATACTAAGCCGGAAATAAAAGCCGAAAACGCAGTATTTATCGATCGGGTTTCGCTTGAAATTACTTCTGACACCAAAAACGGAGCTGTATATTATACTGTCGACGGTTCTGAACCATCGGCAAATGCGCAGCTTGCTAAAGGAAAAATGATTTTGAATGCCAAAGATAATCTGATTGTAAAAGCCAGAACCTATGTCAATGGAAAGCCGGTTAGCGGTATTGCGCTTGCTGAATTTAAACAGCAGGAGCCCATGGCTGCAGTCTATGAATCGAAGCCAGGCCTGAAATTCAGGTATTATGAAGGAAGCTGGGATAAGCTTCCTGATTTTTCGAAACTGACACCGGTAAAGGCTGGAATTGCTGAAAATTTTGAACTTGCTGAAAAGAAGAAAAGTGAAAACTATGGTTTGGTTTTCGATGGGTTTATCAATGTGACTGAAACGGGTATTTATACATTCTATCTAAGCTCTGACGATGGAAGTCGCCTAATTATTGATGATTTGAAAACCTTGGATAATGATGGGCAACACGCAATTGAGGAAAAAAATTACAGCTTAGCTTTATCGGCTGGATTGCATAAAATATCGGTTCAGTTTTTTCAGGGGTCTGGTGGCGAAGGTTTAACTCTGGCATGGAGAGCTCTTGGTAAAGACAAGAATGCTATCGAAAAATCGCTGCTTTCTCATTAAAAAAATGGTTATTTTCCGGTTTTATCCTGTAATGAATTTCCTTCTGTCGTTACGGATTTATCAAAAACTAATATCAGGAGGAATAAATTGTGAATAAAATTTTCTTTTTTGCTGTCTGGCTTGCGGCATTTTGCATCTCGATTCTGGCAACAGCACAATCGCAGTGGCGTGGCCCAAACCGGGATGGGATTTATCCTGAAACGAATTTGCTGAAACAATGGTCTGCCGAAGGACCTGAAATGCTTTGGACATTCGAAGGATTGGGAATAGGGCAGGGGAGTGCAGCTGTTTCGGATGGAAAAGTTTATGTTACAGGAATTCCTGATACATTAAATTCTGAAGCTTATGTGTTTGCTTTCGATCTTAAAGGAAAAATGCTCTGGAAGAAAAACTACGGAAAAGACTGGGTCGGGATTTTCCCTGGAGCACGTTCAACCCCAACAGTGGTCGATGACTTGATTTATGTTGAAACCGGAAACGGGAAAGTATATTGTCTGAAGACAGAAAATGGTGATGAGGTTTGGAATGTCGATTTCTTTCAGGATTTCAAATGCGATTCGGTGCAGTTTGGATTTTCAGAATCGTTATTGATTAACGGAGACAAACTATTTTGCACGCCCGGCGGAAAAGAAAATAATGTGGTGGCTTTGGATCGTTTTACCGGAAAAACGATCTGGTCGTCTGCCGCATACAAAGAACAGGCGACTTATTGCTCACCGATTTTAATCAATCACAACGGTCACCGTTTGGTGATTAATCTGACTGCAAGTTCCATCATTGGGTTGGATGCCGAGACGGGTGAAATGTACTGGCGGATTCACCAGTTTCAGGATAATAAAATACACGCCAATACTCCGGTTTATTCCGATGGAAAGTTGTTCGTTTCAAGTGCTTCCCGAAAAGACAGCTCAGGATTGGTGATGCTGCAACTGTCTCCCGATGGAAAAAAGGCTGAAATTGTCTGGCGCAACAAGGAGTTTATCAACTTATCGGGCGGTTTTATCCTGAAAGACGGCTTTATTTATGGCGGTGCTTACCTGCAACCTAAATGGTTTTGTATCGATACCAAAACCGGACAAACCAAATACATAGCCAAAGAACTTGGCGGTGGTGCAGTGATTTATGCTGATGGATTTTTCTATTGTTATGCTGAAAAAGATGGTGAAATGGCTCTGGCTAAAGGCACTCCTGAGCAATTCCGAATCATCAGCAAATTTAAAGTTCCGCTGGGGAATGATCAACACTGGGCTCATCCGGTGATTTCAGACGGGAAATTTTTTATCCGGCACAACAATGCTTTGATGGTTTATCAAATTTCGAAATAGCAAACTGGCGAATTGCTGATGTAGAAAAGCCATCCTGAAATTCTCGGGATGGCTTTTATATATCAGGTTTACTACACAATCAGGTTAAGCTTATACAGACATTAATAAACTTTTATATCTGTCGCGATAGTTCCATGCTAAAAATAAGTTTCCCAGTAAAAGTAGAATTGATACCGGCAATCCGGAGGGTTCAAGGAAGGCATGAAATAACAAGATATTTACGGTAATCGGAAAGATTACTACTGCAGCAAGCTGTACAAATCTTCCGGATAGAAAGGCAATAGCACAAATAAGTTCAACCAGTTTGATGGTGGTCATCATGTCGTAACGGTAATTCCATCCATGAATATTTTTACATTGCCAGTTTGTTCGGGTTGCGGCATGAGCTTGAAAAGTACAACAATAGAGGCAAAGACGTACATTAGCCCCATTAATACTCTGACAACAATTACTGTTATTTTCATAATATTGAATTTTAAGTTTGTAAAATTGTTCTATCATCAATCCAGGTTCTCCGGTATAGTAATCCCATAAAGACAAAGCTGATCATGAAGAAAACCGAAATAGCAAGAATAGAATCGCGCATGCTGCCTGTTAACACTTCAATTGCTCCAAAACAGAATGTACCTGCAACTGTCGCTAGTTTCTCATTGACATCGTAAAAACTGAAAAACGAGGTGTGGTCAGTGGTCGTTTTAGGCAACATTTTTGAATAAGTACTTCGCGCCAGTGACTGCGAACCTCCCATAATGAATCCGATGAAAACTGCTGCGGTCACAAACTGTGAGGCTGTATTTATTGAACTTGCAGCTATGCAAATGATTGTCCACGCAACAATACATATCAACAAAGCAGGCAGATTTCCAATTTTTCCTGAAATCCGTGCAAAAGACCAGGCTCCGGCTACACCGATTAGTTGAATGGCCAATACGGTTGGAATGAGCACATCGTCGGATAGTCCCAACTGCTTTTTGCCATAAATTACGGCCATGAACATGGTTGTCAGAATACCCATCATCAGGAAGTAAAATCCTGCCAGGTACATACTTAGGTGATACGATTTCCGAATCTGGTTAAAGACAATTCGCAATTCTTTGTATCCGTTGGTGATTACTGAGCTGATCTCCATTTGCTTTCGAAAAGTATATTTGGGCAGTCTGCTGAAAATAATTTGTGAAAATGCAATCCACCAGATAGAAACGGATAGAAAGGAGATTCGGGCTGGCAGAGTACTGTCTTTTTCCATACCAAACAATTCCGGCTGAAGAATCAGGAACAGGTTTATTAAAAGTAAAATAACTGAACCCAGATAGCCCATAGAATATCCGCGTGCACTGATTCGGTCCTGATCTTCAGGTTCTGCTATAATTGGTAGGAATGAGTTGTAATAAACGATACTTCCGCCATAACCCAGGGTTCCCAAACCAAAGGCAATAATGCCCAGTTCAACATGTTCCCGGTCGAAGAAAAACAAAGCTCCACATGCCGTGGCACCAATCATTGTAAAGGCACGCATAAAAGCTTTTCTACGACCCGTGTAGTCGGCGATGGATGAAAGAAGCGGAGAACCAATTGCAACCAGAAGATAGGCTATTGAAATTGTCCATGAATAGAGTACGCTGTTGGTAATTGGAGTGCCAAAAAAGGATACTGTTGAACTTGCCCCGTTGGTTGTAACAGCAGTATAATAGGTGGGGAAAATCGCCGAAGCAATGGTTAACTGATAGGCCGAGTTCGCCCAGTCGTACATGACCCAGCCCCGAACAACGCGTTTATCACCTTTTACAATAGCCTGTACATCCTTTCTTTTAACCATGATTCTATAATTCGTTGAGTTGCTAATATACAATTATTTTGATTCGACCTACTTTACAGTGTCAATTTCAGGGCATGGACCAGTCTGGAATTATACTATTCAAGAGTAGAATATGGTTTTTCGAGTTTTTTGTTAAAATGTTAAAAATCGAATTCAAATAAGAAGTTTATACTTACAGATCGAATCAGGCCAGTATTTGGTATTTTCACTAATTGACCAAATTCTTCAGGAATTTAGGAATGGGAGGTTCAATAATTGAGTTTTTTACTTCTGAAAGCCTTGTTATTTCGGGCAACTTGAATGTATTTCAGGAATATATTCTTATACTTGTTATTCAAAATGAAGCTTGACAAAAGGCTTTGAAAACAATACTTCCATGATACTTTTTAAAAATTGCGAGTTATATGCTCCCGACTATCTGAGCTTGAATGACCTGTTGATTGCCGGAACCAAAATTGAAGCAATCGGCAACAATATGACTCCCGGATGCCATGGTAAACCAAATGATTGAGGAGGCAAAGCTTCGAAAGGCCATCATCGATAGATTTCAAATTTCAAATTTCAAATAAGCGGATATGACCAAAAAATTTCCTCATACCTACGTCATCGTATTTTTTATAATTATCCTTGCTGCAGTTACAACATGGATAGTCCCGGCCGGAGAATTTGAACGTCAAATAATCGATGTGAACAGGAATAAACGGGAGGTTATACAAACCGATTCCTATCATCAGGTTGCACAACAACCGCAAACCTGGCAGATTTTTTCAGCATTCTACAAGGGCTTTGTCCGGTCTCCGAAAATAATCGTCTTTATCCTGATTCTTGGAGGGGCTTTCTGGATTTTAAACGAAAGCAAAGCAATTGATGCAGGGGTGAACTCCTTTCTTCTGAAAAGTCAAAAATTGGAAAATTTCAGGCTGATAAAATTTTTGGGAGTCAATAACATCATCATTACCATGATGATGCTGATGTTTAGCTTCTTCGGGGCTATTTTCGGAATGAGCGAGGAAACGATTGCCTTTGTCATCATTTTTGTTCCTCTGGCCGTTTCGATGGGTTACGATTCGATTGTCGGGGTTTGCATGTGCTTTATCGGTGCCGGAATTGGTTTTGCCGGATGCCTGCTCAATCCGTTTACACTTGGAATTGCGCAGGAAATTGCCGGTATTCCTTTGTTCTCCGGAATTGAATACCGCATGGTTATTTGGCTGGTGGTAAATATTGTCGGAATCGGGTATGTTTTGCGGTATGCTGCAAAAATTAAAAAGAACCCGACGAAATCTTTGGTTTACGCTGAAGACGATTATTGGAGGAAGCATCACAGACAGGCAATTGATGATTTACGATCACCGTCGTTGCAGAAAACATGGGTTGCCTACGGTCTGGTACTCGCTGCTACAGCCGTTTATGCTTTTCTGATGCCTATGAACAGTATAAAAGTCGGACCTTCAGTATTGAAACTTCCGCTGTTGCCGATTCTAAGTGTTTTGTTTGCCATTTTCGGATTCATCACTGCTAAAAAATCGATGCAGTATTTTGTTCTGAATTTGTTGCTTTTCACCATTGCCTATCTGATGGCTGGTGTGATGGGTTTCGACTGGAGTTTAATGGAAATAGCAGCACTTTTCTTCACAATGGCTTTGGTAGCTGGTCTGGCAATGGGCAAGGGGCCAAACGATATCACCAAACTCTTTGTTGCAGGTGCCAAAGACATCATGTCGGCAGCTTTGGTAGTGGGTTTAGCCGGTGGTATCATTGTTATTTTGGAGGATGGAAAAGTGATCGACACCATTCTGCACGGAATTTCCCAGTCGATGATCGGAATGGGAAAGGTAGCCACACTTTCACTCATGTACGCTTTTCAATCGGGATTGAATATGGTGATCACTTCAGGAACTGCCAAAGCTGCCTTGATCATGCCCATCCTTCGGGATGTTTCTGAAATGATTGGCATGTCGAAACAGGCTACCGTTACTGCTTTTCATATTGGCGACGGATTTACCAACCTGATTACCCCAACTTCAGGAGTGTTGATTGGCGTGCTCGAAATTGCCCGGATTCCCTTCAATAAATGGTTCAAATGGGCCTGGCCGCTGATTCTGATTCTTTCCATTGTTGGTTTCCTGCTCCTGATTCCAACAGTTACCATGAAACTGAACGGGTTCTGATTATAACTAACAAAGGCTGCCTTGAAAAAGACAGCCTTTGCTCTTAGAAAGACACGAAGGGGGTAAACCGAAAAGATATTGAATACCATTTTTGGATGCAGTTGTTTTTTTATCTTTTACTCGCATTTAAAATTGTCAAACCTATTATCTCATTATGCTCATAACGAATTATTATTTCGTCATCTGTCATCTCAGAATAATCAGAATGATTAGGTTTTTTAAAATGCATATATAGAGTATCTGCCTCCAAGTCGTAGTTTGTCCAAACGTTTTTATGCTTCATAAAATACGGTAGAACAGTTTTAATCTCTGATGTTACTAATGTTTCCATACTTTATTTTTTGAAATCGCTACATCCATATTTCTAATTCTAATAATTCTAATAATGCAAATATAAGTAAAAATACGGAATCTATTCTTTAGCTGCGCATTGCAATTGCACCATATTTTGCAGGTGGCTCTTACCGAAGAAAATTATATTAAATTTGAACGATATTCTTATCGAGCCATCACTACCCCTTCAATAAATGGTTCAAATGGGCCTGGCCGCTGATTCTGATTCTTTCCATTGTTGGTTTCCTGCTCCTGATTCCAACAGTTACCATGAAACTGAACGGGTTCTGATTTATTTGTGGTACGGATTGAGGGCTTCACTTCAAGTGAAAACCTCAATATCCGTTTATTTTAGAATTACCTTTTGAGTTTTATAATTTTTCAAATTAGTATTTATAAAATAAACTCCGAGAGTATTCCCATTTAAGCCGCCGTTTCGTTGTCGACAGGAGCGATTGTTTTTTACGGTGAAAATGGGCGGAAACTTCTTCAGGAAAGGGCTTCCGGAGGTAAAACATTTGCCCCGATATTGGTTGAAGGGACGCAACGGTACAACACCAAAGTGGCGGTTCCGTTTGTGGTGTCGAATGAAAATTACGGCTTTTTATCGGACAATTATTCGGTAACCACGTCAGTAATGGCGAGATCCCCACAGACGCCTGTTGAATTCGATACCGTTGTGAAGCTTAGAATGTTTTCCACAATTAAAAAGCGACTGAACTTTGGATAAAATCCTTAATTCAATCGCTTTTTCTTTTTACTTAGAACTGTTGCTGCGAACTGATCGCTTTGCTCTACTTCGGGCCAATCAGTTCGATAAATGTTCCGTCGGGATCTTGTACCAAAACAAATTGTCGGTTTTCGTCGAGCATATTTGGAGCGGCCAGGGGTTTTATACCATGTTTCTGAATGCGTTCCAGTATCGGTTTCATCGATTTAACAAAAATTGTGATGTATTGCACTCCGGTGTCGTCGGGCACAAAGTTTTGTTTCGGGTGTGTAGCTTTTTTACCAAAGCTCATTAGTTTCCATTCCGGTGCATTTTCGCTGTTTTCGAGTTTCAGTACTTTTACATCGAAGCGGTTGCCATTGCTCAGCCCCAGTTCTTTGGCTTTTTCAGCATCTACGCTGAATTCACCGGTTTTAATCATTCCGATGACATTGATATAAAAGTCAAGCGACCGGTCAAGGTCTTCAACAACAACACCGATTGAAATACCCGATTTGGCAAAATCATCAGGAGATTGTGCTGCGAATGAAAACGATCCACTCAGCATAACTGACAGCAATACAAAAGTTTTCAGGAGATTTTTCATAAAGTTAAGTTTTGATTTTTAGATTCTGCAAAATAGTGAATTATTTCGGAAATAGCTGGGATGAAAAGTCATTGATTGGTCAATAATGGTAATTGATGACGATGATAATATTTATTGTGGAGATTTTTTTATTCCACATTTTTAAGTGGAGGTGCAGATGCTTTTTGTGGGGGCATTAAAGTTGAACCAACTGGTGTTGGCGTGCGAAAAATATCTTCTTTATTTTTGGGCCGTAATTCCTGCTGCCACAAAAAACCGGGTAAAATTTTATCGCCCTCTCCAATTTCTTCCATTGGTTTGAGTTCTCCCTCAGGCGATGTAATAAAGACGATCTTTTTTACTTTGCCTTTGTTCATGTAAATGGTAATGTTGGTGCTTTCGGCCCTGTTAAGGCCGATAAGACCATCATCATTTCGGGCATAATAATTCGACTGACCATTTCCAATAACGTCGATTTTACTCAATTCATTTTTCCGGATATAGCCGATCATATTTTTCCCTTTGATCTGATTGAACCGCAAACTATCGTCCTCCATGGCGATAATAAATGCATCGCTTTTTAAATGAACTTCATCAGGATCTTTGCTGCGGTTGATCATTTCGATGTATCGGGCCGAAATTTGATTTTTACCCGACCAAATTACCGGATCGGTATAAAACTGTATGGTCGAATCTTTTGACCAGTAGGCCAGCGAATCGCATTTTCCCTGAACGTCGTTGCGAAAAAACCTAACCTTGTGGTAGGCAAGAACCAACCGGGCATTTTTAGTTTTATTGGCAGCCAGAGTATCTGTTTGTAAGGAGTCATTCACCAAAGCTCCCATCAATAAGGAATCGTTGTTTAAGGATTTAACCTGTTCCGGAGTGCCCGAAATTATTGAGTCGCCAACAACCTTGCGATCACTTCTGTATGGATTTTCAGTGATTTGTTCAATTCCTGAAGGAGAAGTCAAAGAGTCTGTGCTGGTTGTTTTTACCGGATTTATCTTCGGATTTATTTTTGTCGGAATTGGCAGTCTGGATTGAGCCGTGTCGGGCATTGTTGTTAAAAGGTCGGCATGTAAATAAAGCGAATCGGTCTCAGAATACTGAATCATCATGGCCGAATCGGTTGCCGTAGCAATTTTAGTCAGGTCGTTGTACTGAACCCGGTTTCCTACCACGATAATGCTGTTTTCAATGTCCTGAATATGAGCATTTCCCATGGCCAATCCTTCACCATTTACTTTGTCGTAAAAAATCGAATCAGCTATTACGCTTTGGTTGACATTCCAGATATGGGGTTTTTTGGTCAGCTTGGCATAGTTGCTCATGCTGTCGTACCATCCGGATTCAGCGTATAGCGTATCTGTTTCGTTATAGATGTGAGTGGGTCCTTCGATGAATACTTTTTTTGTGTTGGTAAAATAGATGAGTGTGTCTGACTTGATTTTATAATCTTTGGTTACCCCGTCGACCTTAGTTTTAAAATAGGCCTTTTTTTCATTCACGTAATATTGCCCGATTACCGAATTCAGAACATTGGTCGAATCCTTAACCGTTCCTGAATAATTGTACGCAGCCAGGTCATTGTTCATGTTGTAATCCAGCGAATCGGTAGTCAGAATCACCTGTTTATCAATCAGCCTGACATTGCGGCGAGCCTTGGCTATTTTGGTGACGCCATTGTAATGAATGAAATCGGCATACATATTTAGAGTGTCACCGCGCACGATGTGTACATTACCGAAAGCATCGACCATGTTGTTGGTGAACGAGTACAAACTGTCGCACCACATCAGTGCGCCATCGACGGTAATGTTTACGTGTCCGATAAGGCGTTGGGCATTGGCAACAATTCGTTCGTTTGAAAGTAGCGAGTCACAGTGCAGAATTTCAACTCTTTTTCGGTTTTGCGCCTGAACATTTCCTGAAAATACCAGCATATAGCCGATTGTAATCAGTAGCAAAATATGCACTGTCGATATGGATGAACATTTTTTTATCATTCAGTTACTTCATCAATTCGGCGATAATATCTTCAACCGAAAGGTTTTCAGCTTCGGCCTTGTAGTTTTTAATGATCCGGTGACGGAGAATACTGACGGCTACTTTTTTAATGTCGTCGATATCGGGCGAGTATTTTCCCTGAAGTGCTGCCAGCGTTTTGGCTCCCAAAACCAGGTATTGCGAGGCACGCGGACCAGCTCCCCATTTCAGGTATTTATTGGTGATGGGCGCTGCCAGTTCGGTATTTGGGCGAGTTTTAGCAGACAAAGAAACAGCATATTTTAGCACGTTTTCGTTCACCGGAACTTTCAGAACCAAATCCTGAAAATAACGGATTTCTTCTTTGCTGATAATTTCTTTCAGTTGAGTCGTATAGTCAGAAGTAGTATTTTTAACGATGGTTAATTCGTCTTCAAATTTAGGGTAATCGAGCCAGATCGAGAACATAAACCGGTCGAGCTGAGCTTCGGGTAACGGATAAGTTCCTTCCTGTTCAATCGGGTTTTGAGTAGCCAGTACAAAAAATGGCTTGTCGAGTTCGTATTTATTCCCGGCTGCGGTTACTGTTCGTTCCTGCATGGCTTCGAGCAAAGCTGCCTGTGTTTTGGGCGGCGTACGGTTAATTTCGTCGGCCAGAATGATGTTGGCAAAGATTGGCCCGCGAATAAATTTGAATTCACGATCCTTATCCAGAATTTCTGTTCCGATAATGTCAGATGGCATCAGATCAGGCGTAAACTGAATACGTTTGTATTGAAGACCGAGAACTTCGGCGATGGTATTTACCAGCAATGTTTTGGCCAATCCAGGAACGCCAATGAGTAGGCAATGCCCGCGGCTGAACATGGTTACCAATACCTGATCGATAATTTCGTCCTGTCCGTAAATTCGTTTTTTTATCTCGTTACGCAGTTCGCCAAATCTATTGCTCAGCGCGTTTACGGCTTCAACTTCATTTTTATATGCCATTGTATAATATGCTTTTATCCTGTTATTAATCGACTACCCGTTAACTTTAGGCACTCCCAACTTTAGCTCACTTTAGGCATTTTTTATTTCACCCAGCCTTTGAATTTGAAATTACAATTCAGATACGAATCGTCGATGCGAATATATGTTCCTGATTGTTTATCACGAATCCATTTATCCAGAGTTTTTTCTTTTTTCGAAGCCAGGTATTGGTTGCTCAGTTCAACATAGTCGTCGCGTAAATTGGCCTGATGCGCATCTGTTTTGTTGAGTAGTTTGACGATTTTGTATACCTGACGTTGTTTGTCGTCGATGGTTAGAAATGGTTTCGAAATTTCGTTGATGTTCATTTTGTCAATCACTTTACTGACATCAGGATCCAATTCGCTCATTTTCCATTTCGATTCACTGGTTTCAGGATTGATGACCGCGCCACCATTGTTTCGCGAGTTTTTGTCATAGGAATATCGTAATGCAGCGTCTTCGAATTTCAGAGTTCCTTTTCGTATAAAATTGGCGATACTATCTATTTGGGCATAGGCTTTTTTTATGGCATCCGGATTGACTTTCGGTTTCATCAGGATGTGACGGGTTTTGATTCGCTCACCTTTACGATCCATCTGCTGAATGATGTGGTATCCAAATTCACTTTTTACCACATTCGAAATTTTATCTCCTTTCAGGTTAAACGCTGCTGCGGCATAGGCAGGGTCGAGTTCTCCGCGACCCATGTAGTCGAGTTCTCCACCATTTCGTGCCGACCCCGGATCTTCGGAATAAATAACAGCCATAGGTGCAAACCCGCTTTCACCACTTTCAATGCGGTGTTTTAGTTCACGAAGGGTTGTTTTGATGCGGTCTTCTTCTTCCAGATTGATGATAGGTAAAACAGTAATTTGAGCATATTCAATCTGTGCATCAATTTGAGGAATTTCACCTGGAGGTAAACCCTTGAAATGTAAGCGTACTTCGGCAGGCGAAACGGTTACCTTTTCAATGATTTTTTCCTGCATCTGCTGTGTCATTTGCTGATTTTTAATGACTTCCTGTAAATCAGCCTTCAAGTCGACAATCGATTTCTTAAAGTAGGCTTCAACCTCTTTTTCTGAACCTAAATGTGAAATGAAATATTGAATACGCTGTTCCAGATTCTGATTGATCTGACTGTCGCTCACAATAATTGTGGTATCCAGTTCAGCTTCTGCAAGCAGGAGTTTCTCAATTAGTAAGTTCTCCAAAATTTCACATTTCATATCTCCTTCAGTGGTAATTCCCTGTGCCTGTTGCTGCTGAAACATGCTTTCGATATCCGATTTCAGAATGATATTTTTTCCGACAACGGACACAATCTGGTCGACAGTTTTATCTTGTGCGAGGATAGGTTTGCTCAAGGCAAGGCATCCCGCCAGGATAAATAAACCAATTAGTTTTCTGATCATAAACGATTATTTTTTATTTTAAATAGTTTAACCCGATTATTATCCAGGCCTTCTTTATAAATGTCTTTTTCAATTTGTTTTAGAAATTGGATTTTCTGTTTACTTAAAATCAAATTCCTGATATCGTTTTCAACATAATTGATCGGCGAAACCTGTCCTTCCAAACGGTAGTCGCGTATATATACAATGTAGTAGAATGTCTTGTCAGTACTTTCCGAAAAGCGGTTACTTTCGAGGAATTTCTTCTGATCGGTAATTTGTTCGGGCGTGTTTCTCAGAACAAGATCGGCCGAAACCCACTGATCGTTAAACCGGTCGTAGGCTTTGGCATAACTCAGGCAATATTCGTTCAGCTTGGCCTGTTTCACCGGATCGTTCGACGAACAAAGTTCCCTGATATTATCCGGACTTGAAACCATTACCGGAATCTTAATGTAAATGGCTTTCACAATATTTCTGTTCAGGATGAAGCTTTCTCGGTGTTCGTTAAAGTATTTCTGAATGTCCGAATCTTTCAAAATCGTATCCATTTTTTCTTTAATCAGCTCGTTTTTATACCTGAATACGATGAGTGAATTGCGATATTCTTCCAATTCTTTACTCACGTCTTTCAAGTCGACCGTCAGGTTTTCTTCAGCTTTTTGCAAAAGCAATTCGCGTTGAACCCATGTCTTTATATAATCGTCGACCCATAGCGAGCTATCGGTATCATCCAGATAGTCAGGGGTGTTTTTCGAAAGTTCTTCCACGGTTAAAACTTTTTCACCCACTTTGGCAACTGGCTCACCTTCATCACGAAACACGCTGCACGCAGTTAAAATTGAGGCTGTCAGGATCATATAGAGACTGGCTCTTCTCATTCAATATTCTGAATTTTTTTGATCACTTTTTTATTCACTACAACAGGATATTTGGCTTTTAACGATTCAATCCATTCTTTTTCAATTTGTTCCTGAAAGTCGGAAGAATAAAGTCCCCAGGCATCCTGAAGAGTTTTTTGTTCGTTACTGGTTATTTTACCGTGCACAAAGGTAGTCGTTTCATCAAATCCGGCAGGTTTTGGTCCGTTCCAGGTATAAAAATCGACCACCGGATTTTCTCCTTTTTCAACCGCCACATCAGTAAGCTGCACGTTGTTCTCGGTTTTTGTGTTGAAAACATCAGCGATTTCCTCTTTGCTCATTTCTTTTCCATCGAGCATGGTTTCAACTTTGGTGCGTAATTCAGCATCTTTTGCTTCTATTACCCAACCTTTAAATCGGTCGTTCCAGAAATATTTTTTTGTAGTTTGATCGTAGTATTTTTGCAGGCGGGCAGTATCGGCAGAGGCTACATCCCAGATTTTATCTTTCGAAATATTGAAAAGCAGGATGCCATCATGATATTCCTTGTAAACCCGAGCGAAATCAGCGTGTTTTGTTTCAAGTTGGCTATTCTCGTATTCAAGCAGTTTCTGATTAATGAATCCATTTAATTCACCCATTAACTTCACTTCCTGATTTTTTTCTCCGATTTTATAGCCTTCTTTCTGAAGATACTCTGTAAAAGATTCGGTTTTCAAAGATTGATTGGCAAAGGTAATAAGTAGGTTATCTTTTAGCGGGCTTAGAAGTGTTGTGATATCATTTTTACCCACTGTATCAGTAGTCAATGAAACAATTTTGGCAAAATTTTCTGCTTCAATCTTTAACTGATATTCAGCACGTAATTTCCGGTTGAAAGCCTCGTCGCTTGATTTGCTGAAGTTTGGATTCTGTTTGATTTTGGCTTCCAGATCAGGACGAACTTTTTCAAACGGTAAAGCAGCTCTCAGTTCGATGCGTTTAATGATGTGCCAGCCATAAGGACTGCGAATAACCGGTGAAATATCGCCATCGTTTTGAAGTGCAAAAGCTGCTTCGACGAATTCAGTGACAGGCATGTTGGTTGGAGTAAACCAGTTCATGTCGCCACCTTCAGCTCCCGATTTCTTGTCATCCGAATATTTTTTTGCCAGTTCAGCAAAATCATCTCCTGAAGTTGCTTTCAGCCAAACACTGTCGGCTGTCAGTTTTAAATTGGCAATGGTTTCTTCGCTGGCTTGTTTTGGAAACATTTTCATGATGTGGGCCACTTTAATCTCGCCGCGGCTCATTCGTTCATCGTCAACTTTAATCAGGTGGTAGCCAAAACGGGTGCGCACAATTTTTGAAATTTGTCCGACCGGAGTTTTATAGGCCATTTCTTCGAACGGAAAGACCATCTGGAAAGCACCGAAATAGCCGAGCAAACCTTTGTTTTCGGCTGCCGAAGGATCTTCGGAATATTTGGCTGCCATTTCGCTAAAATCAGCTCCTGCGATGATCTGGTTGCGAATATCGTCCAGTTTGCTCCAGGCTACCAGTGTATCGGCAGGTAAAGCATCAGGAGCAACACGCAAAAGGATATGACTGGCTTTGCGCTCGTGCTGGGTGCGATAATAGGCGTTTTGAACCATTTCTTCGTTAAAAGTCGCATTGGTCAGGTAGGGTTTCGCCAGTTCCTGACGATAGCCTTTTAATTCATCAACAAAGGCTTTTGCGGTATCGTAGCCCAGATTCTGTGCTTCAAGCACTTTTAATTTAAAGTTGACATACAAATCCATGTATTCAGCGGGCGTTTTTTTGTCTTTCTCGTCCAGAATATTGGTGTTGTTTTTTCGGTAATTGGCATCAAATTCTTCTTTGCTTACCTGTACATTACCGATGGTTACTACAACATCGCTCTTTTTTTGCGCCGACGCGCTTATCGAGAAAATAACAAGAAGAACGTTTAAAAACATGCTGATCATGTTTTTGTGACCGAGCGTTAAAAAGTTACTGTATTTCCGTTTCATAGTACTAGAATAGTATGAATAATTATTGATTAATATATTTGATTGAGATTTGGCAGATTGAAGTGCTTCTTTCCAAATGACATTTTCCTTTTGTCTAACCATTTATCGGGAACTGTAATTTGGTGACTCACTAATTATACTTACATCGTGTGGGTGGCTTTCCTGAATTCCGGAATTGGTGATGCGTATAAATTTGGCATGTTGAAGTATTTCGATATTTTTTGCTCCGCAGTAACCCATTCCTGCACGAATCCCGCCGGTGAGCTGGTGAAGCACTTCGTCGAGCGAACCCTGAAAAGGAACACGGGCTACAATTCCTTCCGGAACCAGTTTTTTGATGTCGTCTTCCACATCCTGAAAATAACGGTCTTTGGAGCCCGATTGCATGGCTTCGACAGAACCCATTCCCCGGTAGGTTTTAAATTTTCTTCCCTGAAAAAGGATGGTGTCACCGGGAGATTCTTCCACCCCTGCAAATATCGAACCTGCCATAATCGAATGGGCGCCAGCTGCAATAGCTTTCACAATGTCGCCCGAATACCGGATGCCGCCATCGGCAATCACCGGTACACCGGTTTTTCGGATTGCTTTGCTCACATTGTAAATGGCCGAGAGTTGTGGAATACCAACTCCGGCAATTACCCGTGTGGTGCAGATCGAACCGGGTCCGATACCAACTTTTACTGCATCAGCACCAGCCAAAACCAAATCTGAAGCCGCTTCAGGAGTTGCAATATTTCCTGCTACAAAATCAATTTCAGGATATTTGTTTTTTGCTTTTTTGAGCATTTCCAAAACATACTTCGAATGGCCGTGAGCAGTATCGAACACGATGGCATCAACCTGGGCACGAATCAATTCATCAATCCTGTCCATGGTGTCGCCTGCAATTCCGACTGCTGCAGCAACACGAAGCCGCCCTTTTTCGTCTTTCGAAGCCAGAGGTTTGTCTTTAACTTTAGTAATATCTTTATAGGTGATTAAAGCGATCAGCTTATTGTTTTTATCCACCACCGGCAGCTTTTCAATCTTGTACTTCTGAAGGATGGATGAAGCTAAATCAAGCGTAGTAAAAGCATCGGTGGTGATCAGATTTTCCCTGGTCATCACTTCCGAAACCAGTTTATTCATGTTGTTTTCGAAACGAAGGTCGCGGTTGGTAACAATTCCTACCAAACAACCCTGTTCGTCAATCACCGGAATACCTCCAATCTTGTATGTTTTCATCAGGCCGATCGCATCACGCACCGTTTTTTCTTTCGAAATGGTAACTGGATCATAAATCATTCCGTTTTCTGCCCGTTTCACAATCATAACCTGTTTGGCCTGATCGGCAATGCTCATATTTTTATGAATTACACCAATGCCGCCTTCACGGGCAATGGCAATGGCCATCCGTGAGTCGGTTACCGTATCCATAGCCGCCGTAACAACGGGCGTATTGAGCCTGATGTTGCGGGTGAACCAGGATGTGAGTTCAACTTCGCGCGGTAAAACTTCTGAATAAGAGGGTATTAACAACACATCGTCAAAAGTTAAACCTTCGGACACAACTTTATCGGCAAAAAACGACATTCAGGTGTATTTTTATATTCGGTTTAAAAGACAAAACTACTAAAAAAAGATGTACAAAAGTCCCGATTTTTTCGGGTCCATAAACCCTATAAAGTTTAATGTATCTTAAAAGTTGTTAAGCCGGGAAGGCTAGGGAAGGTACAAGCAATGAGCCGATGGAAAAACGGTCAGCGAAAATTATACAGAACGATGTAGGTTTCATTGAAAAGGGATTCCGTCTCATTTTGAAAGATGGAATCTATTTAAAAATGAAATCTTTTAACGCCTGAGTCAATACCATCTTATCTTTGTTCAAAGTTAAGATTTTATTTTCAGAAGGGGAACCCATGAATAGCGTTCAGATCCTTAGTGGAAGAAAAATTTGTTGATATCACTGGCATTTTTTGTTTGCCAGTTTATAGTGAAAGATTCACCATATTCAATACTATCCGAAGAGAAGGTTACAATAAGCTGTGTTCTGGGAGAACCACCACCAACGGTTCTTTTTTGCAACCTAAAATAGAGATGCCAAGAACCAATATAATAATCAAATTCCGCAACATGTTGTTTTTCACATGTTTGGTTTTACGAGTAAAGTTAAATAATATATTGTCAGAAATCAATCTTGTTATTCTCTAAATATATCCGTGTTCAAATCTTCTTCAAAAACCATTCTTTTCAGCTCGCCAAATTTTCGATATACGTGTATTGTATTAGATATTTGCACGTATTATTTCTTTGGCCTATATTTGTTTCAATTTAAAAATGTGAACGATGAACACCAAACTGACATTGACAATTGAGCAAACTGTTATCGAGAAGTCGAAAAAATACGCAAGTGAAAGAGGGCGCAGCTTGTCGGCAATTATCGAAAACTATCTCAAAGTTCTTACAAAGGAAGACGCGATTACTGATTTGAACTTAACTCCTGTGGTAAAATCAATGAAAGGCTCATTTAAAGCTCCGGAAAATATCGATTACAAAAAGGAGATCGCAAAAGGACTTTCTGAAAAATACCTTTAAAATGAATCGAGTTCTTATCGACACCGATGTTATACTGGATTTCTTTTTTGACCGAAAACCTTTTTCAGATCACGCAGCAAAGATTCTTTCTCTCTGCGAATCGAATGTAATTGAAGGATTTGTCACTTCAGTTATCGTAAGTAATATCTATTACCTTCTAAGACAAACTGCTCCGCATGAAAAAGTGATTGAAAAATTAAAGCAATTGCTGTCGATTACCGAAGTGCTGGTTACCGACAAACATGCCATTCTAGAAGCTTTGAATTCCGGTTTTAAGGATTTTGAAGATGCCATTCATAATTATACTGCCGAATTGAATGGTCAGATCGATTTGATTATTACCCGAAATACCAAAGATTTCAAAAAAAGTTCCTTGGGAATAATGACCCCTGAAAATTACCTTAACGCACTAATTTCTAATCACGAATAGATTGTAATATTTCAATATGATTCCGGTTTGAGCGAATACACACAAATATTGACCAAATACTGGGGTTACTCTGCTTTCCGTCCGTTACAGGAGGAGATTATCCAGTCGGTTGCTGATGGCAAGGATACCCTCGGGCTGATGCCAACCGGTGGCGGAAAGTCGGTGACTTATCAGGTTTATTCCCTTTCGAAACCGGGTATTTGTCTGGTTATTACCCCTTTGATTGCCTTGATGAAAGATCAGGTTGAAAACCTGAATCAATGTGGAATCAAGGCCTTGGCTATTTACTCGGGAATGAGTTCTCAGGAAATAAAAATTGCGCTGGATCATGCCGCCTGGGGAAATTACAAGTTTTTGTACCTTTCTCCGGAACGTATTGCCACCGAGCGTTTCAGGGAACGAATCGGGCAATTGGATGTCAATCTGATTGCTGTTGACGAGGCGCATTGCATTTCGCAGTGGGGATACGATTTCCGTCCATCGTACCTAAGAATTGCTGAGTTGCGCGATTTATTGCCAAATGTTCCGGTGCTGGCAGTTACTGCTACAGCAACCAATCGGGTTATTGAGGATATTCAGGAGCAACTGAAATTCAGTAAAAAAAATGTGCTGCGAACCAGTTATTACCGGAGCAACCTGGTTTATCTGGTCAGGAATGAAGAAGATAAGATTAATTATCTGGTGAAAGCTGTTTTAAAAGCCAAGGGAACCGGAATCGTTTATGTTAAAAGCAGAAAACTGACCCGCGAAGTCAGCGATTTACTGCAGAAGAATAAGATTTCAGCCGATTATTACCATGCCGGACTGACTTCCAAAATCAGGTCGGCAAAGCAGGAAGCATGGAAAGAAGGACGTTGCCGGGTTATTGTTTCGACCAATGCTTTTGGAATGGGAATCGACAAATCGGATGTTCGGTTTGTCATTCATCTGGAAGCTCCCGATTCAGTGGAAGCCTATTTTCAGGAAGCGGGTCGGGGTGGCCGCGACGGAAAAACAGCATGGTCGGTTTTGCTCTACAATAACAGTGATAAAATTAAACTCGAAAAGAATGTTATCAAAGCATTTCCTGAACCGGATGTGATCAAACGGATTTACGAAGCGCTTTGTAACTTTTACCAGCTGGCAGTTGGTTTTGGGAAAGATCGATCATTCGAATTTAGCATGGCTTCGTTTGCATCAGGTTTTTCGTTTCAGATAACAACCGTTTACAACAGCCTGAAAATTTTGCAGCGTGAAGGTTACTTGGAACTGACTGATGAACTAGACAATCCCTCAAAGGTTTATTTCCAGATCGATCGCGATGATTTGTATAAATTTCAGGTGGCCAATGCCGAATTTGACGGATTTGTCAAACTTCTTTTGCGCTCTTATACAGGACTTTTTACCAACTATATTGCTATTGACGAACAATTGTTGGCCAAACGTGCCAATATCACTCCGGAGTTGGTGTATGAGTTTTTGTGTAAGTTGCGAAGCCAAAAAGTGATTGATTACATCCCTCAAAAGAAAACTCCTTTTATCATTTTTGCCAAGGAGCGAATCGATGTGGAACGGCTGAAGATCACTAAAGAAAATTACACCAACCGGAAACGCGATTACATGCAGCGTATTGAAGCCATGATTAATTATGCCGCTTCGGGACACAAATGCCGTAGCCAGTTGCTGCTAAAGTATTTTGGCGAAGCAGAATCGGTTCGATGTGGTAAATGCGATGTATGTATTGCACGCAACGAGCTGGATATTAGTAAATACGAGTTTGATACAATTAGCGAACAAATCAAAAAAGTGTTGGTTCAGCCTTGTTTTCAGGAGGAACTTTTAGGAAGTATTGAAGGAAAACCAGAGAATGTGGTTAAAATCGTTCGGTGGCTGCTCGAAAACGAAAAAATCGTTTACCGGGTCGATAACCGGATGGTATGGCGAAGAGGACAATAGGAAAAAGTCAGTAGTCAGTAGGAAAGAGGAAAGAGGAAAAGGGAAAAGATATCCCTTATCCCGTATCCGCTCTTCTGGCTTCTGGCTTCTGACTTCCTAATTTTCCAGTTCCTTTTATCCGAATCTTTATCTTTAAATCCTCTGAACAAAAATTCTTTATACTTTTGCATCCAATTTTAGAACGTGTTTCATGAGTGATGAAGGATTAAACAGTCTGGTGTATTCAAAAAATGTCATCGAGATGATTACTGTTGCCAACGAATTTTGCAGTTTTCTGGAACGTTCGGACAACATGGAATCATCTGATTTCCTAAGCCGGTTGCAAAAACTACTACCACTATTGTATCTGAAAACAAGTTTATTGCCTGAATTTGAAATTGAGGCTGATGATGAACTCGAAAAATTTGTAACTGAAATGGATTATAACCTGATTCAGCAAAAAGTGTTGCATCATACGGGTGCAGGTGACGATTATCAGGAAGTTTTTATTTCAGGAATGCAGTTCAGCGAAACAGCTTTGACTGCCAGTATCGCCGAAAATGTGGCTGATATTTATCAGGATATGAAGGATTTGGTTTTGTCGTTTCGTATGCTGAATGAAGAGGTAATGGAACAGGCACTCTCTGAAAGTCAGTATAATTTTGCACATTTCTGGGGACAAAAGTTGGTGAATTGTTTACGTGCCATTCATAACCTGATTTACAATGACGGTAATTTGGATGAGGATTCGGAAATTGGAAAGAAGCAACAGGAAAATACGAAAAAAACAAACCAGAAACCCGATTGGTTGAACGAACGGTTTTCGGGCCACGAAGAATAAATGATGTATAAAGTAAACATTGATAAGGATGAATTGGCTGAATTGCCACTGATTCAGTTTGAAGGAAAAATAAATCTGGTAGAATCGCGCGAAGATTACCTGGCTTCGATCAAATATCTCTCGCAGCAATCGCTTCTGGGATTTGACACTGAAACCAAACCGGCATTTAAAAAAGGTGAATACAACGAAGTGGCTTTGTTGCAACTCTCAACCAACGATCATGCGTTTTTATTCCGCCTCAATAAAATTGGCTTCGGAAATGCCTTGAAAAGCATTCTTGAGAATCCTGAAATTCAGAAGATTGGCGTTGCAATCCGCGATGACATTAAAAGCCTGCAAAAACTGAATAACTTTAAACCCGGTGGTTTTATTGAATTACAGGATCATGTGAAGGATTTTGGCATTCAGGATTTCAGCCTAAAAAAAATATCGGCAATTGTGTTGGGTTGCCGCATTTCGAAAGCACAGCGCGTAACCAACTGGGAAGCGCAGGACCTTACTGAAGCCCAGCAGATTTATGCCGCTACCGATGCCTGGGTGTCGCACCGGATTTTCCAATCGCTTAATCAGGAATAAACATGACCAATAAATATAGCCAGGTTATACTTAAATCCGGCAAAGAACAATCACTTCAGCGTTTTCATCCGTGGATTTTCTCGGGAGCCATTCACGAAATCAGTGGTAGGGTAGAAGAGGGTGATGTGGTGGAAGTTGTTTCCAGCATAAATGAATTTCTGGCCATGGGTCACGTGCAGGTTGGATCGATTGCCGTGCGTATTTTTTCGTTTGAAAAAGTAGATCCCGATTTTAATTTCTGGAAAGGTAAATTGGATCGTGCATTGGATGTGCGGAAAAAACTTGGTTTGGTTGATAATGAGCAAACCAATGTGTATCGATTGGTACATGGCGAAGGCGACGGAATGCCCGGCCTGATTGTTGATTTTTACAATGGTACGGCTGTCATTCAGGCTCATTCAGCCGGAATGTTTCTGATTCGGGACACCATTGCCAAAGCCTTGAAAGAAGTAATGGGCGACCGACTGGTTGCCGTTTACGATAAAAGTGAAAAAACCGTTCCGTTTAAAGCCGATCTCGAACCCAAAGATGGCTATCTACTGGGAGAATCAACAATTTTCGAAGTTCAGGAATATGGTAACCGGTTTAATGTCGATTGGGTGGAAGGCCAAAAGACTGGCTTTTTTGTTGATCAGCGCGAAAACCGTCGCCTGGTTCAGGAATATTCGAAAGATCGCAGTGTGCTGAATATGTTCTGCTATTCGGGAGGATTTTCGTTTTATGCCATGCGTGGCGGCGCCAAACTGGTTCATTCGGTCGATTCATCAGCCAAAGCCATCGAACTGACTAATGAAAACGTAAAACTGAATTTTCCGGAAGACACCCGCCACGAAGCGTTTGTAGCCGATTGTTTCGATTACATGGATCAAAATCAGGGAAAATACGACCTGATTATTCTCGATCCTCCGGCTTTTGCCAAACACCGTGGCGCATTGCCACAGGCTCTAAAAGGATACAAACGTCTTAACCTGAAAGCTTTTCACCAGATAGCACCGGGCGGAATTCTGTTTACTTTCAGTTGTTCACAGGTGGTTACCAAAGATAAATTTCGCGAAGCTGTATTTTCGGCAGCAGCCATCTCCGGGCGAAAAGTACGGATTCTTGGTCAACTGGTTCAGCCAGCAGACCATCCGGTGGACATGTACCATCCCGAAGGTGAGTATTTAAAGGGATTGGTGTTGTATGTGGAATAAGTCAGTTCCAAGTTCCAAGTTCCAAGTTCCAAGTTTCGCTGTTAAGAGATTTTTGGTCATTTACATAGAGCATTTCGCCAGCGTGGTATCCTTTGCCGTTTGTCTTTATGCAACGGACGAATCAAACAAAAAAAGAGCTTCACATTTCTGCGAAGCCCCTTTCATTGCTGTGTATTTGGGAGGGATTAAAGTGTTTTGAGTTTGGTGACCAACTTTTTCTCATAAACGTACACGAAGTTTCCGTCTCTCGATAAAGTAGTAATTGCACCTGTTCGGGCTTTGAAATCCTTGTAGTTGCCGGTGTTCAAATCAAAAGTACCGATGTCAGCCTTTTCAGTTTTCATGATTACGATATTGTCAACCCGATCTTCGAGCGATGAGGTGCGGTATTTTCCGGAGTTGATTAATTCTCCGTTTGTAGCATTAAATGTTGAAACTCCTTTTTCACCGATCACTACAATTACATTGTCTTTAAATGGCTGGATTTGTGTAGCCAAACCAACGCCGCCTTTCGAAACCGGCACTTCATATTTTTCCTTTCCAGTTTCCAGATCAAGCGAATAAAGAGCTTTCCCGCTTGATACAATGGTATTTTCGTCAAACGAAATCATGTTGGTTATTCCTTTTCTGAAACGTTCTGATTCCCAAACCAGCTTACCATCTTTAGTGTTTAAAGCCTGAATGCCGCATGGGTTAACATTTTCAAATTCAATGGCTGATATAGTATAAACCTGATCGGCAGTTCTTACCGTTTTTGTATATTGTTTTTCGACAATACCTCCAATTTGAAGCAAAACTTTTCCATTTATGACTTCCATTCCCGGAATTGCTTTGGCATCTTTAATTTCAGGTGAAGTCCACAATAATTTTCCGGTATTCAAATCGTATTTTTTAACGTATTGTTTGCTTTTGCTCTGCATATCAAGTACATAAATATCCTGACCGTCAATCACCGGAGCAGCAACAGCTCCATAAACGCCGAATTGTTTGCAGCCAATTGGTTTGCCTACAACCCGCTCTGGTGTAAAATCATAGGCCGCAGCCCATATTTTTGCTCCTGTTTTGTAGTCGTAAACCTGCATTCCGTTTAATCGAAGAAATACTTTGCCATCAGTTACACTCAGATTATAAATAGGTTGACGAGAGATTATTTTTTTCTCAGCTAGCCCGATGTAGGTATTTTCCCAGAGGATTTCACCGGTTTTCAGATCGATTTTAGCAATCTGATTTTTAAAACCGGTAAATAGCGATCCAATTAATGTGGGCATAAAATTAACCATGGTCAAGGTATGCTCGCTTCCATTAAAGTAGTACTGGCCTACCACTCCTTTAAATTTTTCGGTGCTCCATAATTCTTCACCGGTTTGTGCCCTGACGTAAACCAATTCCTTTTTCAGGGTAATCATGAAGCAATCTTCTTCTTCAATATATGTGATCATACTTTCATCCAAATCCTGATATTTGTCGGTAGACCATAGGTTTTCTCCGGTTTCGAGTTTGATGCAGGCAATCTGGTCTTTCCCCATTTTTCGTTCAAACAAAAAGATGGTGCTTGATTTCCAGAATGGAAGCAGTTCATCGATTTTTCTAAGTTTTGGAGCCATGTCGCCAAACGATTTTTCCCAGATCACTTTTCCACTGATGTTATCGAATAAACTCATTTCTTTATCAGAAGCGGCATAGCTGTGTTCACCTTCGAGTGATGTGCCGGCAAAGAGAATCTGGTGCCCCAATTTGGTTTCCCATACAATTGACATGTCTTCCTGAGCATTGGCCCAGGCTACTGAAAGCAGAAATACTGCTAAAAACATTAGTTTTCTCATTTTGTTTTGGTTTTAGAATTTGAATATATAACTGAATTTATAATCTTTATTTTTGGGCATTTTAAAGCTGAATTTGAAGTCCATAACTTTGTCTTTCAGGCTATTCTGAGAGGGAATGTTGCCATCTTTTTTATCAGCAACAAATACCGAAACTACTTCTCCTTTGTTCCTGATCGTTACGTCCAGCGTGTATTGGCCGGAAATGTGATATTTCTGTCCGAATTTGTAGAGTGCACCTTCCGGTGGAGTCATTGCCTGATCGAATTCGAGGATAGCTTGTTTTATTACCTCGTCTTTTGATTCAAGCATTTCAGGTTTTTGGGCTTTCAGGACTGTGCCCGAAATCAGTAATAAAAAAATGACAAATTGTGTTTTCATAGGTTTATGGTATTAATTTAATATTCCATTTAATCAGCTGGTTACCCATGGCTACGAGGATCGATTGATTGTCGGGAAGAAAAATAAACGATGGCCTCGAACTATTAACCATCTTTTCTCCATCCACTTTTTCGAAAAGCCGGTGCGCTAGCTCGAAGCGTTTTTGTAGAGTTGCTGTATCGTAGTCGTAAAGATGCATTTCCTGAAAGCGATTGCCTTTCGAATTGATGGCAAAGAGTTCATGATTGTTGCTGATCTTCAGGTCAGGTTGTGCCAACGACATGGATGTAAAACCTTTCCGGAGCGGTTCAAATTTAACTGCATCAATCAGATTGATGTAACTACGTTGACTATTTTGGACCTGAATATGGATTTCAGGTGTCTGAAAAACCGTGATCTGTTCACCTTCGGGCAAGTACCTAAGTTCATAGATTATATCGTAAAGTTCATCAATTGTCTTTATTTTCGCCTTCAATGGTATGTCGTAAATCGCAACCATTTGTTTGAATTTAACAGCATCATTCATTCCTTTTTTATCCTTCCCAAAGCGGGATTTCACCTCGGACGGATTGATTTCTGTCGATACTGCCAACTGTTTACCATCAGGGCTAACAGCCAATGCATTTGAAGCGCCTTCAACTTTTATTGAATTCTCTTTTGCCCCGCTGTTCAAATTCCAGAAGGTAACTTCATCGTTTGCCAGGCAAATGGCCTGGTTCTCATCGGCTGATAGGACCACATCCTGCACATTATCAAACTGTTTTATCATTTCTCCTGAAGCTACATCAACGATGTCAAAATGTATGCTTCGATCTTTATTCTGGCTGAAATTGGTAAAAGCAATTTCCTGAAGAAGGAGATATTTGCCCGATAACGAAAAACTAATTCTTGAGCCTGAGTTCCAGCTTCCGGCATTAATTTGTCGGGTTATTTTTTGTGTATTCCAGTCAAAGATCAGCACTGGTGCGGATTTTTCGGAACTGATGGAAATGGTGTTATTGTCTGGCGACATAGCAATTCCGGTATATTCCGTTTCAGGATTATTCAGCTTTATTCGTTCGAAATCGGAGTTCGAAGTCTGGCTCCAAAGTGTGAGGCTGACGAGGACCAAAATTCCCGGCAGGAAACTTTTCAGGAGGATTTGTGGTTGATTTTGTTGAATTTTTGACATTTCCATAATCTGATCCTTTTAAGGTTAATAAATAAAAACACAGAGTTCCGGGCCGTGTAATTGCTTAATTTACCTCAAAACACCTCAGTGAGTGGAGACCTGCCCGGAAACTCTGTGATAAGCTCGTTAAGTTTCTGAATGATGTTTTAAAATAAGGTGTAAGCAATTACATGAGCAAAAGTAATTTAGGACAAGCTTGTCCGGAATACGTAAATTGTCGTATTTGCCTACGACTTTTACCGTATATTGAGGAAGAAATTTATACTATCCCATTCTTTATGGCATAACTGATTAGTCCGGCAATGTTGCTGACATTGAGTTTTTTCATCAGATTGGTGCGGTGAGTATCGACTGTGCGATGGCTGATGAATAGCTTGTCGCCGATTTCCTTGTTTGAAAAACCTTCGGCTATTAGTTTGATTATTTCAGTCTCGCGATCGGTGAGGATTTCGGACTGATGATTGTTTTGATTCGGTTTCAAAAGCGACAAAGTAACTTCCGTAGAAAAATACTGCTGACCACCTGCGACTTTCCGGATGGCATTAATCACTTCGTCCTGTGACGAACTCTTCAGTAAATAACCGTCTGCACCAATGTTTATCAGGCTTTTGATCATTCCGGCTTCGTTGTGCATCGAAAGAATGATGACTTTTACGGCCAAGCCTTGTTTCCTGATTTCTTTGAGCGTATCGATACCATTCATGACAGGCATGTCGATATCCATCAGAACCACATCGAGTTCCAAAAGATCCAGTATTGGCAAAGCTTCGCGGCCATTATTGGCTTCTGCAACCACAACTATTTCCTCCGAATTTTTCAGGAGCGATTTCAAACCATCTATAATAATCTGGTGATCGTCGACCAAAAGTACTTTTATCCTGTTCATAGTATTGGAGTTCTTATAGTTACTGAAGTTCCTGATCCCGGTTCGGATTCGTAATGTAAATGTCCTTTTATGCCATTAATACGACTTGCAATATTCAATAAACCGATACCGTTTTTTTCTTTTTGCTCCACATCAAAACCGATTCCGTTATCCGAAACATTCAATACGACATGCGATTTGAGCTTAACCAGTTGTACATTTAATTCGCTGGCTTTGGAGTGTTTGAGCACATTGCTGACCAGTTCCTGTAGCACCCTGAACAATACCAGTTCGATATGAGTTCCCATCCGGTCTTCAAAGCCGGAATGTTCGAACTGATACTGCACCGTAGAATGTTCGAGGTTAAGGTTCAGCATACCTTCAACTGCCGGAACCAGTCCGAATTGCTCCAGCTCTTTCGGAATCATCTGGTGCGAAATGCTCCTGACTTCCTTTCCCGCATTGTCGAGCATATGACCGATTTTATTAAAATCAATGACCAGATTATTTTCAGAAGCTTTTTGAGCTAAACTTTGGTAATTCATTTTAATGGCGCTGATGGTTTGCCCAACACCATCGTGTAATTCTTTGGCAATCCGCCGTCGCTCCTCTTCCTGCGCCTGAAATACAGCGCTCATCCGTAATTCCTGTTCGCTGATACGTTCGGCATTTGCAGTGGCTTTCTGCCTGGCCTGATGCCGGTAAAATAGGAAAATTCCAGCTCCGATAATCGATATGAAAACAAAAATCAAGAGCATAATTTGGGTCTTTCGCTGTACAAGCCTGATCTCAGTAAATTCCTTATCTTTTTTTACCAATTCCAAATCCTGTTCCAGTTTGTCGGTTTCGTATTGGCTCTGAACATCCAGTATTTGTTGCTTAATTCGTGCATCGTACACCGAATCTTTAGAAGCGATGTAGGTTTTCATCAGCACAAAAGAGCTGTCGAGTTGGTTGGTTAATGCCATTAGTTTTGCAAGGCCAAGCAAAGCACTCAACTCTTCTTCTGTCACCGATATATTTTTTGCAATCGAAAGTGAGCGGTTCAATGCTTTGGCTGCCTCCTTGTATTGCCGGGTTTCGGTATACACCGTTCCAATTCGCGAAAGTGTTGACGATATCCCTTTTGAATCGCCCAGCCGCTCGCGTATTTCGAGCGATTCGCGATAGATTTTCATGGCTTTTTTATAGTCTTTTTGGGCCAGACTAATGTTTGCCATGTTGCTGAGATTTCCGCTAATCAGTTCATCGTTTCTTAATCTTCGGGAAAGAGAAAGAGCCTTTTCGTAATAACCAATTGCAGAAATGGTGTCGTGCATCCGGGAATACAGGTTTGCCATATTTCCATATGAAGTGGCTTCACCCAATTCGTCTTTCATTTTTACGCGGTACTCCAGTGCTTTTTGGTGGTATTCTAACGCTTTATCCAGATTTCCGAGGTTTTGATGAATGATAGCAATGTTGTTTAAGCAATAGCCAATCCATTTATCCTGACCAAGTTTTTGGTAAATTTTCAAGGCTGAAATCTGATGTTCCAATGCTTCCTTTAATCGTCCTTGTTTTTGGTCAATAATGCCAAGTTTATTGTAGATGGAGGCAATTCCGGGCAAATCATACAACTGTTCCCGAATTTTCATCGACTCGTCGAGGTACTCTGAGGCACGGCGATAATTGGCGCGGTCGATAAATATGATGGCCATATCGTTGTAGGCCTGTGCAATTCCTTTAGTGAAGTTGATCTTTTTGGCCAGCCGCAGAGCCTGTTCTCCAAAAATTAATGCAGAATCTGCTGAGATGAAACGATAATCCCAGCATAAATCGCTCAGCGATTTAACTTTATTGGTGTCAGGTTTTGCATTCAGTATTTCCTGAATACGTGTAACTGTTTCTCCGGAAGCAGGATTTAGGAAGTAAAAAGTAAAAAGGATAAAGGCAAAAGTATTTAAGACCTTCATTTTTGGCATTTCTTTTCATAAACATCGGTTATGCAAAAAGGTTTATGAAAAGCAAAAAATGATGAGCCTGTTATTTTGGGACGATACAGGCAGGCCTGGTGTCAATTAATTTCATCTCCGGAAGATGACCCAATTCGCTTTGCCTCACATAATTTCCTCTCTCATCGAAAAGGTTGCAATTGTTGCAGGAAGAATAGGAAAAATCAATGTTATAATAGTACTTTCCTTGCGCTTCGTAAACTATCACCCAGATATACTCACACGATTCGCCTTTTTGTGCACTTAATTTGTCGGCTTTATGTTTTACCCATGCCGGTATATCACCGGGGGCTAGGTTTTCTTCTGTTATGTCGCATGAAAGGACGACGATTAAGAGCAAAGTACAGGCAAATTGGATAAGTCGTTTCATGGTTTTTGTTTTAGCAAATTTACTGGATTTATAATTAGTGCAGAAATATTTTTAACAAAGCCGTTAATTTTTCAGGAAATAGTTGCATCCATTTGTTCAACTTTGCATCAGTATTGCGGTAACCAATTTTTAACAATGTCAATTTTCACAAAAGAGATTATAAGCAACGATTCTAACTTTGGAAAGCATCCGATGATGAAACAGTTGATCTGGCTGGCATTACCGGTGATCGGGTCGTCGTTTATGACCATGGCTTATAACTTTATCAACATGATTTTTGTTGGCCGGTTGGGGAGCGATGCGGTTGCCGCAGTGGGTTCAGCCAGTTTTTTTATGCACTTTGGATGGGGATTATCTTCGTTACTTACTGTCGGTGCAGGTATTCGGGTATCTCATGCCATTGGCGGTGGAGACATAAAGCTCGCTAAAAGTTATGTGCGGAGCGGTATTTTGGCGGTAATCGGTTTGGCTTTAGTTTATTACGGTGTATTATTTTTTGCGCGAAATGAACTGATTGGCCTCATTCAGCTCAATAATCCTGAAATTGAAAATGCTGCTTCCGGATACTTACTTTTGATTGGACTTTGCATTCCGTTTTCATTTCAGAATCTGTTTTTTACCAGCGTTTTCATTGGTTCCGGCGACAGTAAATCTCCGTTCCTGATTAATGCAACCGCTTTGGCAATCAATATTGTTCTCGATTATCTTTTGATTTTTCAAGGTGGAATGGGGATTAACGGCGCTGCATTTGGAACCATTATTTCGCAGGCTGTAGGGACTTTCATGTTTCATTATAAACTGAAGGATTCGGAAACTCTGAAACCCACCGGAACCGCTTTTCAAAGTTCACTTTTAAAGAAAATTCTGCGGATGGGCGTAAGTACCACTTTTCAGCGGGTTTCGTTTACCATTGTCGCCATTTTTATGGCCCGTATCATCAGCCATTGGGGAGCTACCGCCATTGCTGTTCAGAAAGTGGGAATTCAAATCGAGGCTATTTCGTTTATGACTGCCGGCGGATTCCTTGCCGCTTTATCAACCATTTCAGGAATAGCCTACGGTGCCGGCGATTACCGGAAACAATGGCAGGCTTTTCGCTCAGGTATGCTTCTTGCATTTATTCTGGGCACAGCGACTTCAGTACTCCTGATTCTTTTCGCAGGGCCGCTTTTTTCCATTTTTCTGAGCGATCCGGAAAGTGTGGCAATGGGAACTGAATACTTGGTTATTCTTGGTTTTTCGCAGCTGTTTATGGTATTGGAGCTGATGGCAACCGGAGCGTTCTTTGGTTGGGGAAAGCCCAATATACCTGCAATTAGCGGAATTGCGCTCACCGTGTTGCGGATTCCGATGGCGCTGGTATTTATTGAACTTTGGAACAATGACCTTTCGTCAGTTTGGTGGAGCATCAGCATCAGCAGCATGTTAAAAGGAATATTGCTTGTGGTGCTTTATATAGTTCTTTTTAAAGCTTTTATTCGGAAACAAAATGTATAAAAACCACATAGGCAAATAGGACACATAGAATTATTTCGCTCGGCTCGAGCTTGCTTTTTTAGTCCAATGTGATTTTCTACAAATATTTTGCAATTCTGTCGCTTTAAAAATAGCTGCAAAGCAGCAAGATATATGTAGTCAATTAGTAAAGCATGAACATAGAGCTGTAGAGTAGCGTAATGTTTATAGTTAATTTTTGTCGGTTGCTAATTAAAAAGTAAGAAAAGCTATGTGAACTATGTGTCTATGTGGTTTAAACAAAATTTACAACTATGAAACAATTGATAACAGATTCAATCAAAGGAAATATCTGGCTCGAAGGTTTGTTTGGGCTGGAGAAGGAAAATATAAGGGTTGATCAGGCTGGCAATCTGGCACTAACGCCACACCCGGAAGCATTTGGTAATAAGCTGAAACATCCATTCATCACTACCGATTTTTCTGAAAGTCAGGTAGAAATGATAACTCCGCCACTTTCTGAAATCGGACAAACCATTGGCTTTTTGGAAACCATTCATGATATTGTCAGTTTTGAACTTAAGAACGAATACCTCTGGCCACAAAGTACCCCGCCAATTCTGCCTGCCGATCATCAGATTCCGATTGCCGAGTATGGCGAAGATGGAAAGAAAGCCCGGGAATACAGGGAATTTCTTTCAACGAAATATGGCCCGAAAAACCTGTTGTATTCTGGTATACATTTCAATTTTTCGTTCAGTGAAAAGTTGCTCGGATTGCTCTATCAAAAGGCCAGTACATCAATTTCATTTGATGATTTCAAAGATGACGTTTATCTGAAAACGGCCAGGCAGATGCTGCGTTTCCGTTGGCTGTATATTTTGCTGTATGGAAATAGTCCGGTAGTTGATCATTCGTTTGAACTTCAATGCAAAAGGGCTCCTTATCCGATTGAAAAGGGCATTATTGCTTTGTCGATACGGAACAGTTGTTTTGGTTATCAGAATTTCGATGAGTTGTTTCCTGATTACAGTTCAGTTTCCAATTTCATTAAAAGCATTGGTGGAATGATTCATGACGGAAAAATTGCTGCTGCAAAAGAATTGTACTCTCCTGTTCGTCCTAAGTTTCCGAAAGATCCGAAGCATATTTCTTACCTTGAATTCAGATTTATAGATATCAATCCGCTCACTAAAACCGGTATTACACCTGAAGCGCTTCGATTTATTCACGCACTTGCAATCTATGGATTACTTTCTAATGAACCGGATGATTATAATACTGAAGCTCAGACTCAAGCCAATCGGTTACATACCATTGTTGCATTGCATGGGCTAAATATCCCTAATTATCAAGAAGATGAAGAATATTATAATATCTGGGTGAAGGCCAAAATGATCCATCGTGAAATATCAGATTTATTCCAAACCCTTGACATCAGGGATTCAGAATATCTTAATTCCCTGGATCAGGCTCGAAAGCTGATTGAAAACCCCGGTCAGCGTAAAGTTTTCGAAGTTCTGAAAGGTGTGGCGAATTTGGGATATGTTCCTTTTCATCTGGAAAAAGCACAGCAATATTTGACTGACAGTCGTGAGAAAAGCTATCATTTTCATGGATTGGAGGATATGGAGCTTTCGACACAGCTCTTGCTTCAAGCGGCAGTCAGACGGGGAGTTTCTTTCGAAATACTCGATCGGAAAGAGAATTTTATCCGGTTACAGAAAGATGGAAACACCCAATACGTGAAACAGGCCACCAAAACATCGCTCGACAATTATGCAAGCATCTTGGCCATGGAGAACAAGTTGGTGACCAAGAAAATTTTGGAAGAACATGGAATTCGGGTTCCCAAAGGATTGGAATATACTAGCACCATTGAGGCAAAAGCTGATTTTCTGATTCATCAGGGAAAACGGGTGGTCGTTAAACCGAACCAAACGAATTTCGGACTGGGAATAACAATCCTGAAGGAAAATAACGATGAAACAACCTATCAACGGGCAGTTGATATTGCTTTTAAACATGATTCTACCATCCTGATTGAGGAATTTATCTCCGGAAAAGAGTTTCGCTTTTTCGTGATTGGCGACGAAGTAGTGGGCATTTTGCATCGTGTTCCGGCCAACGTTTCGGGCGATGGAACAAAAACAATTCGTGAGCTTGTCGGACTAAAAAATCAGGATCCGTTGCGTGGAAAGGGTTACCGCACTCCGCTCGAAAAAATACAGTTGGGCGAAGCCGAAGCCATGTTTTTGAAGCAGCAAAATAAAGATTTTGAAACCATCCCGGCAACTGGTGAAGTGGTTTATCTACGCGAAAATTCGAACATCAGCACTGGCGGCGACAGCATCGATTTTACCGACGACATTCTGGATTCGTACAAGCAAATTGCTGTGCAGGCAGCCAAAGCGCTGAATGTGGTCATCACCGGTCTCGACATGATTATTCCCGATGTTACCGCCGAAGCTACCAACGCCAATTATGCCATTATCGAACTGAATTTTAACCCGGCCATACATATTCATTGTCACCCTTTCAAGGGCAAAAACCGCATGCTAGATGAGAAACTGATGGATGTGCTGGGGTATTAAAAGAACTGATCCGATGCCTTTTTAGTAACCTGAATTCAGTGTAAAAAAATGTTTTTTAGTCCGTTATGACTTTAAGATCAATAGAATAGAGAATTCGATTATAGTGTTTTTCCCGTCAGAGAATTAGCATTTATCCCCTGACGGGAAATTTTGTTCTGTTTTCTTAAATATTCTATTGATAAGTACACTCCTAAAAGTAGATTAATTATCCCGAAGGGATAAAATTTGAATAACCACCTCGAGTACTAGGGATGGAAAAGATATGAAATCAAAATCACAACCTTAAAAGGGTTGAATTTATATCTTTTTAATATTCAACACCCTTCAGGGTGGGGTGTCCATCTTCCATTCTTCCTTGGGTTTCACCACGGTTATTCACATTCAGTCCTATCAGGTCTATATTTATTCCTAAGCACTTCATAATTAAGTTTATAGGATAAGTCTTTTTATCTATTATATTCTATGTATCTATGTAGTTAAATTGCAGTCGATCGCCTTTCCAGCAAAACAACATTTTCCACATGGTGTGTGTGTGGAAACATATCCACCGGCTGAATGCGGGTAGCCTGATAGAATTCGTCCATTAAAGCTAAGTCGCGGGCCTGTGTAGCCGGATTGCAACTTACATAAACCACCTTATCGGGAGCTGCCTCCAGAATGGTCTTCACCACATCTTCGTCCATTCCGGCACGTGGAGGATCGGTTA